>JABCYS010000008.1 GCA_013290085.1 Candidatus Babelota bacterium | reverse complement strand
ACTGGTACGGAGGAACTTGGTCATGAAGGTCCTTTTTTATGTAGAGCACACCAACACCGGTCGGCGCATACATTTTATGGCCAGAGAAAGCAAAGAAGTCGCATTTTAATGCTTGTATATTTACTGGTTTGTGCGGCACTGACTGCGCAGCATCAACTAAGATTTTAGCGCCAACGGCATGAGCATAGTCAGCAAGCTGGACAACATCGATGCTGGTTCCGAGGACGTTTGAAACGTGGGCGACGGCAACCAGCTTGGTTTTTTTTGTTATGAGCTCACGGGCTTTGGGCATATCAAGTGTGCCATCGGCACGCAGCGGTATAATTTTGAGCAATGCCTTTTTTTCAAGACAGAGTTGTTGCCAGGGTAAAAGGTTGGAATGATGCTCCAATGCTGAAACTACTATCTCATCCCCTTGCGCAATATTTTTTCTTCCCCAGGCGGTAGCGATAAAGTTAATCCCCTCCGTTGTTCCTTGAGTAAAAATAATTTCTGAAGAAGAACCGGCGCCTATCCACCGAGCTATGTGCTCACGAACACCTTCGTAGGAAGTTGTAGCTTGTTCACCCAAGCGATAGACCGTACGATGGGTGTTGGCATTTTGTTGGGTGTAATAATTGGTGAGAGCATTAATGACCACCATGGGCTTTTGTGTTGTTGCGGCATTATCTAGGTAGACCAAAGGATGGCCGTTCATCGAAGTAGAAAGAATGGGGAAATGTTTGCGGATATTCATAACTTTTTTCACTGGCCAGAGACTTAGTTCCCTTTAATATGCTGGGGCAATTTCATGCGATCCATAAAGCTCTTATATGATTTCCGAATTTTACGCATTGCCTCATCTTCTTGATCATAAAAATGATTAGCCAACATTATCAAGGCATCGCGATGAAAAAGACAAGCCTCGTTTTCACCTGAAGGAAACATCGTTTGCTTAAATAATTCATAGGCGGCAGCAGCGTCTTGAGAAAGATGAATGCCGTAAAATTTTAGAACCCCTTTAATAAACCACATATCGCGCTTCAATTCCGAATCAATATTGCTGCATTGCTCGAGAAAGTTCCAAAAAGCCGCAATGTCCTTACAATTTGGTTCCAAGACACCTTTTGGATCAGGCTCTACAATCGCTCGATCAATACAATCCCACGCTTGAATCATTTTGTCCGCATCTTGTTGCGCAGCTTCATTTTCGCCGTACCCATACACGGTACCACTACAGAAAACTAGAAACCCGCAAAGAAAAATACGATTCATAAAACACCCTAATGAAAAGAAAGTTAAAAAAAATTAATGTTGCGAGAAAAATTCTCAATGTACAAAAAAGGTAGCTCAATCAACTGTTTTTGCAAAGAAAAAAATACATGGAGAACTCCCACTTAAAAACAAGAACTCACTCTTTTTTGCCAATATGCTTTGATAGCTTGATCAGGAATATGCGCTAAAACATCCTGCACAAAAGCATGCAGTAAAATTTTTTGCGCATTTTTTTCAGAAAAACCTCGTGCATGCAAGTAAAAAAGGTGCTCTTCATCGAGAGATCCGATTGCCGTACCATGCTTGCATTGTACCGCATCAGCCAGCACTTCTAAGCATGGCTTGCTCACTGCTCGTGCTGCTTGGCTGAGCACAAGATTTTTATTTTGAAGAACCGCATTCGAATTGTGCGCCAGGGGCGCAATAGCGATTGTCCCATTAAAACTCGTTTTTGATTCATCCAACAGGATTCCTTTTATCACCACATTACTTCTGGTATTTGGGGCAAGGTGTCGCTGCTGTATTAAAAGTTCAACTTTCTGTTGACCCTTAACAACATAAAGTCCATACACATCAACCTCTGCTCCCGACTTTTGCAAAGCAATATCTGCTTTAAAGGTACATTGCTCACTCGTTGGTAACAAAATAAAAAGAGTAACTTTTGCTTGAGCGCCAAGTTCAAAGCGATAGTTACTTTCTAGACAGGTCGCTTCACTTTTTTGATCGTACACTAATGTAAGGTGCGCATAATCATGAACAATAACTTCTGTTGCTTGGTGCGAGGATGATTGTTCGTCGATGACAAAAAGTTTTTGTCCTTTTTCTACAATCAGCTGATTATTGTGGGGATCATTAATCTTTGCACTGTCTTGGAAAGGAAAAACATCGTTAACCAATGGACCCCTCCATTTCCATAGTAATCAAACGATTAATTTCCACCGCATACTCCATCGGTAATTGATTCACAAATGGTTCAATAAAACCGTTAACTATCATGGCACGGGCCTGTGCTCCATTTAACCCGCGGCTCATGGCATAAAAAAGATGTTCATCATCCAGTTTACTGACACTTGCCTCATGACCAAGGTCGACTGCATTTTCTGCACTTTCAACGGTAGGGTAGGTATCAGAACGTGAATGACTATCCATCATAAGCGCATCACACTGCACCCGCGCATGAACTTTTTGTGCTCCCTTGGCAACCTTGAGCAACCCACGATAGCTTGAACGTCCCCCTTCTTTACTGATTGATTTTGCAACAATGGTGGAACTGGTGTTGGGCGCAAGATGTATAACCTTAGCGCCCGCATCTTGGTGTTGCCCTTTGCCGGCAACGGCAATCGACATGATCTCTGCTTTTGCTCCCGGCTCTTTGAGAATCACCGCCGGATATTTCATGGTCACCTTGCTCCCAAAGTTTCCATCTATCCATGAAACAGTCGCATTGCGGTATGCCAAAGCTCTTTTGGTTACTAAGTTATACACGTTGGTCGACCAATTTTGGATAGTCGTATATTTAATCTTGGAATTTTCATGCGCAATTAATTCGACAACAGCACTATGCAGTGAATTGCTCGCGTACACAGGGGCGCTGCATCCTTCAACGTAATGGACGGAGCTTCCTGGTTCGGCAATGATCAGTGTACGTTCAAATTGTCCCATGCTTACCGCATTAATTCTAAAGTAGGCTTGCAACGGCATATCAATCTGAACACTAGCAGGAACGTAGACAAAACTACCGCCACTCCACACCGCCGAGTTTAATGCAGCAAATTTATTGTCATGGGGCGGGATAACGGTTGAAAAATATTTTTTAAATAGTTCGGGATATTCTCGTAGCCCGCTGCTCGTGTCTAAAAAAAGAACACCTTTTTGTGCCCAGAATGATTTAAGACTTTTATAGACCACTTCAGATTCATATTGTGCGCCCACGCCAGCCAAATACGAACGCTCGGCCTGCGGTATGCCTAACCGTTCAAATGTTGTTTTTATAGAATCGGGAACATTTTCCCACGAACGTTCTAGTTTTTCGATTGGTTTGAGGTAATAATGCAGATCGTGAATGTTCAACTCGCTCAGGTCAGCCCCCCAGGTCGGCATGGGCTTTTTTTCAAAAATTTCCAAAGCACGCAAACGAAAATCAGTCATCCACCCCGGCTCATTTTTTTGTTCTGAAATCTGGGTAACGATAGCACTGTTTAACCCTTTGGGTGTTTTAACGACGTATGAGTTCATCGTACCCCTTTAATTCTAGATCATCGATAAGATCGGCACCACCTGAACAGGCTAAGGAGCCTTGATATAAAATATGGACACGATCTGGCTTTAATAAGCGTGCAACCTGTGGGTTATGTGTAATCACCAAAAGAGAGGATTGCGGATTTTCATGTCGGAATAAGGCAACTGCGCAAGACACGATTGCAAGCGCATCAATATCTAAACCAGAATCAATCTCATCAAGAAGAGCAAATTTAGGCTTGAGCACTAAAAGTTGTAATAACTCAAGCCGCTTTTTTTCTCCGCCAGAAAAATTTTCATACAAGGAGCGCTGTAAAAAGGATGGGTCCAACCGCAACAGTTTTAGGTACGACTCAACCTCTTCTTGAAACTTTTTAACCTCACTATTTTTTCCCGTACAGGCCGCATGCGCCTCCTTTAAAAACTGGAAAACATTAACGCCGGGAATTTCTGGCGGGTTTTGTACCGCAAGAAAAAATCCACGCTGTGCTCTTTTGTCGGGGGAAAGAGATACAAAGTCTTGGTCCAAGAAAAGAAGCTCTTGCGCTTGCATGGTGTACCGAGGGTGTCCGGCTAATGCATAGGAAAGTGTACTTTTCCCAGAACCGTTGGGGCCCATTAAAACGTGTAATGACTGTGGCGGTACGTGCAAGGTAAGGTTTTTTATAATGTACGAATCAAAGACAGAAACGGACAGGCGGTCAATTTTTAGCATGAGAAATTAAATAATATTTGAAAAGTGAATTTTTATTGGCTTCCCTACTGTAGCAGAAGCAAGGCAATATGCAAAAAATTGGTACAATTTTCTTGACGAAAAACCGAAGAGTTTTTTATGGTATCATGGAGAAATCCCGCTACCTACGAAGTAGGAGTAATCAAGGTATAAAAAAAGGGTTTGATCTCAGGGAGATGGTGATGAGAAAAAGTAATAAATTATTATTAGCGACCCTCATTTTGACCCCACTGTACGGGCAAAAAACACCACGGCCACCAAAGCCGGAAATTGCCACCCGGTGGGTTGATGGGGAGAAAACATATCAACTCAAGGCGACCTATCTTCAAGAAGAGCCTATTTTCCAATCCTATGATAAGAGCCATTTTGATGCCCATCTTTTGCCGCAAGGGCAAATCACCTTTCGTAATGATCCTTCAACTGTCGTTGATAGCACCATTCTTTCCCAGTTAGCAGAAACAGCTATTGATGAGTTGCGGTCAGGTAAAAAAAATTTAACTCACTTTAAGGTACTCAAGCGCAGAGATTTTTGCAGCAAACGATTTGTTGGCACGATTATTTTAAAATATAGAGACTACCCGTTTGTGCTTAAACTTTTCATAGATAATCCAAGAAGTTTTGCTAACCCAAGTGACAAGAATATTCGCCATGGCATCATGGCAAAAATGACCGGTGGTCTGAGCAGGTACCTTTCTGGCTTCACCAGAATTAAAAATCTTGAACATACCCAACTATCTATGGCTACTCTATCCAACCCGCCGGTTATCTTAGATTTTCCACGGAAATGGTTCTGGTTACCACAACAGCAACACTGGTTTGAAGTAACAGGGAAAAATTTCAAAAGTAATGTCCCGAAAATAACGCTGCCCGAAGTATATGCTATCATTGCTGATGAGATTGTGGGCGTAAAAGAATCTGCCAAGCTCACTAAATATCAAAAACGCATTTATGCACTCTGTCAACGACTTGATTATCACATTGATCCAAACATGTTGAATTTCAAAGTTGAAAAAGGCACCAATAAATTAGTGATCATTGATACTGAACTTTTCAGGGCCGTTGTTGGCATTAAAGAACCAATTTTTGCGGCAACCCACCAAGGGTTACGGTTCCAGCTTTTATCAAAAGGCATCCACGACGTTCTTTTTGCCTAATTTACAACAAGAAGCGGGAAAGCATACGACAATGAAGCGTGTCCTGAACGCTTTCCTTGACTGCAAAAAAACCGCCTTAGCTCATTGTGATACAAAGAGTTTGAACCGAAAAGGAAGAACTATGAAGATGCAAAGAATAGTACTTATGGGCTTGATAGCAGTAGTGTATGGGGAATTACGAGCGGGTTCGGTAGCGCAATTGTCCTATTCAGATCAACAAATAACAGCAACTAATGGTAAATCTACTCTGAATCTATCAGGCTTAGAGCTTGACAGTTTAGAGGGGCTTCTGACCATTACGGGCATTAAAGATCTTCAAATCCTCAATCTTAGCCGCAACCAACTGAGCAGATTGCCAGACAGTATCTGGACGCTTACCAATCTTAAAAAGCTCTATCTTAGCACCAACAGACTCATCACATTGCCAAAAGGTATTTCGAAGCTTACACAACTTGAAGAACTTGATCTTTCCGCCAATGAGCTTATAGCATTGCCAAAAGAGATTGGCACCCTTGCCAAGCTTACATATCTCGCCCTTAACTACAACGAATTAAGTGCCTTGCCAGAAAGCATCGGCCAGCTTGCCGATCTGAACACACTCAATCTTAACCACAACGAACTCATAAAATTGCCAGACAGTATTTCGAAGCTTACAAAACTCGAACAACTCACACTTAACAACAATAAATTAAGTGCGTTGCCAAAAAGCATCGACCAGCTTGCCGATCTGAAGCAGCTCTATCTTGGTGACAACAAATTCACCACATTGCCAGAGGGTATCTTGAAGCTTGCCAATCTGAAGGAGCTCTATCTTAGCGACAACAAACTCACCACCTTGCCAGAAGAGATCTCGGAGCTTAACAAGCTCACCATTCTCGATCTTTACGGCAACGAGATCAGTCAGTTGCCAAAAAGCATCAGCCAGCTTACCAACCTTAAAGATCTTGTTCTTTCCGATAACAAACTTTCCAGAAAGGAAATAATTAAGATTAAGGGCTATTTCAAAGGAAATGGATTAGTGCTAGGCACTCAACGAGGGCAGCCAATTCTGTCCGGCGAACCTGGTCGGTTCGTCACAATCGGACGATTCTCAACAAATCGATTGGCTATATTGCTTGATGTATATGAAGGCCAGGCAAGAAAGGAGTCTCAAGCCATAACCCCCCAGGTGTTGAATTTGATTACCCAGAAGACATGTCCAATCCTAATGACGAGCGCTCTTTGGGAGAGATTTGTATGGGGAAGACAATTAGTCGATGACGTGCAAAAATTGAGCAAGGAAGATCTTGATGCAAAGTATAGTGTGCTACGGAAAATGCTTCTGGTGGGGCCTTATATAAGATACATCGATTTATTAAAAGAACGTAATCCTTCGGCCACTATTGACTCGAGGGACGAGCCTTTTCTTGAGGACTGGGTTCGCATAGCGCTGCAGGCATCTAAGATGAATTTTATACAGGATGAGTGGGTATACGGCACAACATCGAAGGATTTTGTACTTCTGATACCAAAAAAGTATCAAGAAACAATGGGGGAAAAATTAGGATTGAAGATAGACACTACCGACAGATATGCAAGTACTTTAAAAGAAGGATTTTCTCCTCCTGGTATTGGAGAACCTTCAAATCTTGGCACAAAATTATTAACAGACTTCGCTTCTCTATTTACGCTCCCTGCCAGCGATGATCAACATTGGGCCATCTATCTTTCTGGGCATGGCGCGGCAGAAAGTATACATGGAGAAGCTATGACAGCTGAAATGACGATACCAGAATTTAAAAAACTGTTGACCTATTTTTCTGAAAAACTACCAGTCTCTGTTTTTGCATATCTCTCCTGTTTTTCTGCAGGTTCAAATCTCTCCAAGACTTATAATAGCGATGCACAAACAAATTTTGCCGAGAAGCATCCATTTGTTATAGCCACAGCAGGAATCTCAGAAAGTGCGGCATTCGTCCCCATGAGCCTTGTCGGTAATACAAATATCACAAAATTTTTTGAAATCTGTGAAAAAGGAGGAAATGAGACCATAGATTGGGGGGAGGCCCTTGCTACTCTTTTTGGCTCTCGAAATTTTCCAAAAGAGAATGCTCCTCTTATTAAATTTCCCGGCACTGAATGGTTTAATGTGCCAAATATAAAGGATGTTGCTCTTTCAATTGGAAAAGTCTTGGCAGCAACAAGAGAAAAATCTCTCCCCTTACAGGACCAGAAATTAATTCTTTTATATGCACCAGATATTCCTTTTACTCTGGAGTATTCAAAATCTCCTAGCTCTAATAAACCACCTATTCCAGTTTCAATGATTCCGGGGGACGCATGCCACACATTTGCAGAAATTTCTGCAGAAAGTTACGAAGCAGGTAGCATATTGCAATCCTTTTTTAGCTATCCTGATATCCCCAATGAAAAAGCATTTTTTATTAAAACGCTTTTGGCAAAAAATGATTTTGAAAAAGAACATATAGACAAGCCTGCTACATTATCCAATGTTCTCTGCATACATCGTACAGGAATGAAAGAAGATGCCCTAACGTCTTTAGGCTTTCAAAATCCTTCATCAGGAAATAATATTGTTTGTTTTACCTGCAACGGTAAAGCATATGGCTGGCTGAGTTCAGAGAATTATAAGCATCCCAAACTAAAAGCAATTAACCCAAATTATGCTGATGTTGTCCTAGAATATTTAAAAAAATACGCGCCATCAGAAGAAAGCTTTACCCCGGAGAAAAAAGAACCTTTGAAAGAGATTTTGAAGAAAAAACAAAGAATGGGTCCGAAATATGATATTACCCATGCTCAAGCATCAAAAAAGAATCTGAGAGTCGCCAAAAATCAGGCAGTCAAAGAACAAGTCGGGCCAACTCCTGCAATGAAACAATGCCCTCTTTAACTTTTTGAGCACCATCAATCGCGAGTGTCTTCATGCCGTCCTTTAATGCTTGTTGGTACATCGCCTCAAAGACTGGTTGCTTGACGATCAATGCACGCAAATCATTTTCTACCACCAGAAGTTCAAAGATCCCAACACGGCCTTTGTATCCCAAATTAAAACAATTCGAACATCCTCGTCCTCTAAAAACGGTATCGGTGATTATATCCAAACGATCGAGAAGAATACGTTCTTGGATCGATGGCTTAACCTCTGTACGACATGAAGTACAAATTTTTCTCGCCAGGCGCTGGGCAAGGACACCAGTTAATGCTGCATTAATTAAAAAAGGCTCTATCCCCATATCCATAAGACGCATAACGGCACTTACTGCATCATTCGTATGCAAAGTGCTCATAACCAGATGTCCTGTTAAGGCAGCTTCGATGGCAATATGTGCTGTTTGTTCGTCTCTAATTTCACCCACCATAACAATGTCAGGATCTTGGCGCAGGATAGCGCGTATGCCTTTTTCAAAGGTAAATCCTGCTTCCGGATGAATTTGCCCTTGCGTGATACCTTCAAGATTATATTCCACGGGATCTTCGAGTGTCACAATATTTTTTTCTACGGATGCTATCTCTGCAAGTGCGGCATAGAGTGTCGTTGTTTTGCCTGATCCGGTAGGTCCGGTTACTAAAAAAAATCCTTGTGCTCTGTTAATGAGTTTGTGAAATTGCGCAAGCATAGAAACATCAAAGCCTAGAAGGTCTAAATCAATTTTATTGTGGGAGCGATCGAGGATTCTAATAACAATTTTTTCGCCATGGATATTGGGAAAGGTTGAAATTCGAAGATCTATAGACCGTGATTTGAACGCAAAGCAAAATTTACCGTCTTGAGGAACTCGTTTTTCAGCAATGTTAAGATGGGCCAAAACTTTTACCCGTGACAAGATTTGCAAGGTAAGACTTTTATTTATAGTAAGTTGATCATATAAAACACCATCAATCCGGTAACGAACACGTAATCCTTTTTCAATTGATTCAAAGTGGATGTCAGAGGAATTGCGTTCGATAGCAGCGTAGATAAGGCCATCAAGTAACTGAACAACATCGCCTTGAGATTCAATAGTTTTTAAATGATCAAGATTCAAGAGTGAGCCTCCGCAGCAAGAAATTAAAGATTGTGCCTAACCTGACTCAATATTCCTCTTCTTCCTCGCCATCGCGCTCAAATTCTTCCCGTTCTTTTCGTTCTTCATCAAGGTCGACATCTTCTTGAACTTCTGTCGGTGATTTATCGTAATATTCTTTAACAGCGTCTGCTATATCACGAGCAAGGCTTACTTGAAATTCAATATCGTTGGGAACAAATTTTCCAATTTTCGGTTCAAGGGTAGAGTCATCGGGATCAGCAGCAGCTACCACAAGAATATCGCCATCGAGCATTAAGGGGATAATTTCATTTCTTAACAAAAAATCTTTGGGGAAGTTGCAGACCAGGTCGTGGTCAAAGAAGTACCCCGTCACATCAACCGAAGGGACTTCATAGTAGGCGCCCAAGGCTTTGAGAAGGTCTTCTTTACTCACCAGGCCTTCATCAACAAGAAATTCATCAAAATTATCGTGATCGGTTCCTTCAAACTGTTCCCGATAGGTACGCGCCTCTTCCCGCGTAATAGCGTGATTACGCAAAAGAATATCGGTTAACCGTTCAATAAAGATATCCCGCTCCATCATTTTAAATCCCCCTACCTCACAAAATCTTTATGCCAACCAAAAACCCTACAATCAAGCTTATAACTTGTCGCACATGGGTTTGTACCCAAAAAACATAAAATTTTATTACACTCTCAAGCGTATCGCTCGGCCCCATACCAGTGAGCATTTTAATGCGTTCCCAATTCAGAACCATTGATCCTATGCCCATGTATTCAAGGCCTTTGAGCGTAAGAAAAAACAGTACCAACATGGTAAGCATTTGTTTGAGATAATTTTTGATAAGGAATCCGAGTAAAACACCGACCGTAAAATAAGAAACTGTTTCAATGACAACAGCCGTTGTGACATTAAATTTCTTAAAAAAAGAATCTAAATTAAGCTTCTCTGCTACCGTATCTATCCAGCTGTGTGGTTGGGTTGTTCCGTTCATCTTCTCTCCTTCAAGTCATTTCCACTAAAAACTCTTTCAACTATTTAGTATAAAGAAAGAGAAGCGCCACAAGCAAGAACAGGAGTTTGATGGAGAGAAAAAAGAAGGAAAATAGTTTTTAGATACTAAAAAAAGAGGGACATCGTTTTACCGATGTCCCTCTTAAACTATAAGATAAACTTATAATTAACCTACAAGCCCTTTAAGAGCTTTGCCCGGTTTGAATTTAGGCACTTTTTTTGCAGGTATTTGCATTTTTTTACCTGTTGCTGGATTAACACCTGTGCGTGCTTTTCTTTTCATTACTGAAAAGGTTCCAAAACCGGTTAACACTACTGGTTTGCCTGTTTTGAGAGCTGTGCCTACAGATGCGATAAAAGCTTCTAAAGCGTCTTTACAGACCGCTTTTGAAGTCTTCGCAGACTTCGCCATTCTCTCAACTAATTGAGCTTTATTCATACAACTTCCTTTGCTCCTGAAAATTTCTATCATGAGCAGGGCATCTACAATTAATACTAATGTGTACAATAGATTGGCGATTTAATTGTGTCAAGTCTGGCGGAAAGGAAATTTTGTTGACTACGCAAAAGATGCTTTTGTAGCTTTCAAGATGAGAAAAGTTGAATTTAAAATAGGAGAATCTGATGAAGCGCCGCTCATTATCATTACTCATACTACTTAGTTTCATACCCCAGAACGTATGTGCACAAGACAAGCCCCAAATTTCCCAAGAATCTCGTTATGGCAACGCTATCATACTTCTTGCAAAATTTGCTGAGGAATGGGATAGAACAATTTTTGGCACCAAATATAAAATTGGGTCGGTTACTGTTGCGTTAATGAACGCTCTACAGCAACAAGTCGGCATCATAATTGTCCCAAGAGCCCTGACAGCTATTTTAATAAAGAATTCAGATCCCCTGCCTTTCAACCCTACAGATTGGGAAATTTATAAAGTTGAATCCCTTTTAATATTCGTACCAAAAAAATATAGGAGTGAAAGAGGAATAGCCGCTGACAACGAAACATCAATGATTCAGTTGGGACTCAAAACTAATAGCATGGAAAAGTTACCTGAACTTAAAGACCTAAAAGATTTAGCGCCTTACGTCTATCTTGACCAAAATTTTGAGTTTGATACACATTCTGACTTTGATCCATCTGGATTCATAAAATTATTGCCCAAGATATTTCTTACGCTAAACGATAAAGAAGTGAAGGGGCAGGAAACGCTGTTGCCATTGTGGAATGTATACGTGCAGGGTCATGGGGGAAGTGAATGGCGGCAGAGGGCCATTATAGGTTTGAGCCCGCAAGATTTTAAGGATACCCTCAGATTCTTTAATACTCTTCCCACTAATCTTTTCGTCTATAATACCTGTTTCGCTGGCGGAGCAAACCTTAATATTCCTTATCTAACTAAGGGGATTCCTGACATTTATAATTTTACTATTGTCTCTGCAGCTAGTGTTGATGCACCAACATGGACCCCACTTACTGTAGCATTCACTGCTTTTTTTCAAAAAGCATCAGGAAAAAATTTTATAGACTATAAAGATTTGGTTTCTAATATTATCAGCAACGGCCCCTCTGTTAAGAACCCGGTACCCCCTGTAATTCGTGGGCGCGGAACAGGATGGTTCGACTTACAAGACTTTGATAAAAAAACCGAAAAACTAACTAATGTCAAAGCTGCTGTCGCTGGCAAGCAAATAAAGATCGGAGAAGAAAAAGAGTTTTTATTTTTGGCAACATATGTTATTGATACCTTAAATATCGCTGGTCGAAATCTGAAAATCATACCAATAGCTCGAGAGGTAAAAGCCTACTCTATTCATAAGATAATCATTGATCGACCTCCCATCGGCTTCCTTCTTTCTTTTTTCCCCTCTATTAGGGAACATAAAATAAGTGCTGAATATTATATTGATGAAATTAATAGAAGAGGACCTCTTGGTCACAACCCCCCCAATACCCCGCAAATAAGTAAAGTTTCGATCTTTTTGAATATTTTAAACACCTTTGCCAAAGATTCGGTTTTACAAAGCGCTTGTTTTATAAGTAAAACGCCAGAAGGAGAAGAACAACTTTTTGTTTTTGATCCAGCAACGTATGACGTTTATAGAGTAGAGGGAGCACGTGAAAAAGAATATGCGAAAGCTTTTGAGGAAGGAAAAGAGACTTCTGGTGAGGCACGATTTAATCTTGAGAAATTAAAAGAAGTCTTAGAGAAACGCTATCCGAGCCAAAAACAAAAAAGTTCAGAACCTGTTGCAAGCGCAAAAAGCAAACGGCATAAAAAAATAGTTGCTCAAAAAATCCAGAACCACAGAACTGCTTTGGCGTAAAGCTTAACCATTTGATCAATGTGATAGCTGATAAGAAAAATTGAACTTGAAATAATGTAAGGAGAATCTAATGAAGCGCTGTTCATTATCATTACTAATATTAATCAGTTTCATACCCCAGAACGTATGTGCACAAGACAAGCCCCAAATTTCCCAAGAATCTCGTTATGGCAACGTTATCCTGCTCACTCAATGGAGTGAAAATGACATGGGATTTGTTACTAATATATTGATTAACGCTCTAGAACAACAGGCAGGCATCATAATTATCCAAAAGGGCCTGATAACTATTTTAGCACAAAGAATAAAAAACAGGGAATCCTTACATAAAGCAGAGGTCGCTAAAGAAAAGGCCTTTATTGCAAAGATGATTGAGCGCGCACAAGAGCTTAATGAAGAAATATCCGCTATAGAGGCAACAGTAGAACAAGATGTACCTTGGAGTGATGTTAACAAATATTTAGATTTTTTGGTTTCCAATATGAATTTCAACCCTACTGAGTGGGAAATTTATAACGTTGAATCGCTTTTTGTATTCGTACCAAAAAAATATAAGAGGGAAAGAGGAATAGTCTCTGACGATGAAACATCAATGGTTAGGTTGGGACTCAAAACTAATAGAATGGAAAGGGTGCGTAACATTAGTTCACTAAAAGATTTAGCGCAATATGCCTCACCCTCGTCAGCATCGGTTGAAATAACTGGAACACTCCCGGGGTTACTGCCTCAGATATTTCTTACGCCAAAAGATGAAGATGTGAAAGGGCAGGAAATGTTACTACCATTGTGGAATGTATATGGCGCTGGTCATGGCGTGAAGAACCAATACATTATGGGCTTAACCCCACAAGATTTTAAGAATACTCTCAGATTCTTTAATAACGTTCCTACTAACCTTTTTGTCTATGCTACCTGTTTCGGAGGTGGAGAGAACCTTAATGCCCCTTATCTAACTAAGGATATTCCTGACATTTATAATTTTCCCATTGTATCCGTAGCTAGTGTTGCTGCACCCCTAATAATTGACTTCATTTCAATGACAATCAGCAAAAAAGGTCTCGCTTTAAAACTTGCTCTATCATTCACCGATTTTTTTCAAAAAGCGGCAGGAACAAAGTTTAAATATAAAGATTTGGTTTCTAATGTTATCGGCTCTCCTCGGCTAAAGGAGGAAAGGCTGCTGAACCAGGTACTTCTAAGAACTGAGCCTGACATCCCCTTAATTCGCGGGCGCGGAACAGGATGGTTCGATCTAAGTGACTTTGATATCAAAACCGAAAAAATAACTAGCATCAAAGCGGCTGTCGCTCGCGCTGAAAAACAAACAATAAATATCAAAGAAGAAAAAAGATTCTTATTTTTAGCAACAGACTTTGTTGATACCACCTTAAATATCGCTCCAGAGAATCTGACAATCATACCAATCGATCCTTTGGGCCGGCCAACAAGCCAATATATTAAGAAGATCACTAACAACACTACTATCAACATCATTGATTCTTTTTTTCCTACTTTTATTTTTGGACACCAAATAGTGGCTCAATATTTTGTTGATGACGTTAGTGGAACTACTTTTGGTGGTGGTTCTTTCACCGCAAAACCTTCTTCACCACACATAAGTAAAGTTGCTATCTTTTTGAATACTACAAACAAGTTTGCCAAAGATTCCGATAGTATGCTCAGCGCCTGTTTTATGGGTGACACGCCAGAAGGTCAAAAGCTTTTTGTTTATGAGAAGAATGATATTTATAAAGTAGATGGAGCACGCGAAAAAGAATATGAGAACTTTTTCGACAGTGAAAAGGAAAAGATTGTTAAAGGACGAGAAAGAATCAATCTTGGGAAATTAAAAAAATTCTTTGAGAAACGCTATCCGAGCCCACAACAAAAAAGTTCAGAACCTGTTGCAAGCACAAAAAGCAAACGACACAAAAAAATAGTTGCTCAAAAAATCCAGAACCACAGAACTGCTTTGGCGTAAAGCTTAACCATTTGATCAATGTGATAGCTTTGGTGCTCGGGGCCGGACTCGAACCGGCACGCTTATAAAGCACACGATTTTAAGTCGTGTGTGTCTACCATTCCACCACCCGAGCGTATTTCAAAATCTTTTTTTTATTGGAGGCGGCACCCGGATTCGAACCGGGGGTCAGGGTTTTGCAGACCCATGCCTTACCACTTGGCTATGCCGCCATTAATTACAGAAGTTTGTGTTCTTCCATTCTTTTTTTCAGATCTTGTGAAGAAATTGTTGGAACAGAGGGAACCTCTTCCATCTTCTTATTTTCAGCACGAAGATAATCTTTTGTGGCAGGACCATCTACTGGGTATTGAAGTTGATACCACTCAGCCATACCACCCTCATAAGCCCACACATTTTCAAAGCCCATATCAAGCAGTTGCTTAGCCGCTGCGCCGCTTGCTGAACAGGCATAATTAGAACAGTAAACCACTATTCCTGCTTGCTTATTCAGACCTTGTGCATAATCGGCTAGTTCCATCAGAGGAACATTAATGGATCCCTTAATATGAACATCTTCATAAAAAGGAGTATCAAGAATATTAATCACCACAAAATCAGCATTTTTTGATTCAGTCTTTTTCTCTTCACGAGAACATCCAACCAAAAGAGCAAGACTACACAAAAGAGGGAGGAATGTTATTTTTTTCATAGGTACTTTCATTCTTTTTTAAAGAGCCTTGAGTATACCACGAGAAAAGCGGATTTCAATTGGAATACCGCTATGAAACGCTCTGGAAACACCTACTCCAACGCACGCGCTTCCAAAAATCAATCGGGTGTCTGAGCAAGTCTAAGATCCACCATGAAGAATCGCTATCAACCGAGAAAATACGCCAGAGAATTTTTCCATGAATAAACTTTCGGTCCAGCGGTCCCCAGTAACGAGAATCAGAACTTCCCAAGCGATTATCGCCCATTGCCCAGTATTGACTAGGCCCAAGATGCACGTCAAAAACATCCGATCCGTGACCATCATGAAGTGGTGTTCCTGGATATATAATAGGAGTCACTCCAATGCGCTCTAAAAAGCGATGTGTTTTTTGAACCTCGTATGGGTTCATGCGGTAAAAAGGCTGATGATCATAGGAAAGTTGTGGGTCATAGGACCGTTGTGTATTCATACTAACGTAGATCAACGGGTATTTATTCAAATACGGTTCATTTAACTTTTCACCGTTCAGATAGACAACCGGTTTACCGTCTTCAATGACCCCACGCACGGTATCGCCCGGGATCCCGATAACACGCTTTGTCCAATTTTGCGGACCCCAAGCATATTGTTGAAAAAGATAAACGAGAGGGTTGGTAGAATAGTTAAAAAGCGGATCATTAAAAGAGATAATGTCGCCGCGTTTAAGTGGTGAAAAAAGAATGGTAAATTTGTCTGCAAAGAACCGCTCACCAACAAGCATGGTGGTTTCCATAGATCCTGTTGGAACTTGGTATAAACCAAATCCAAAGGTACGGATTGCTCCGGCAATAAGAAGTAAAAGAGCTATCTCGCTCACCTGAGCCCACAAGCCCGACTGTTTTTTTTGTTTTGTCATGCCATGTTCCTTTTAAAAAAAATTAATTTTTTGCCTTTTCGTTACATGAAAAAGTAGAGGGGATTAACTCGTCTACCATGAATATAAACTTCTAGATGCAGATGTGAAGCATAGCGACCACGCTTACGCACTAATCCTGTATCGCCCACTGCCCCAA
>JABCYS010000007.1 GCA_013290085.1 Candidatus Babelota bacterium | reverse complement strand
CTGGAGTTTTATTGAGTGGCCAGAAGTGATTGAGCCATTACTGAAGAAAAATGTATGCCATATAAGTCTTGATTATCATGGCTCAGATAAAAGAGAATTAACTTTTAAGACAAAAGAAAAGGCAGGATAAAAAAATCCTGCCTTTTCTTTAAAAGAGTATCGATAATTATCTGATGAGACCTTGTTCTTTGAGAATATCTTCAGCAACATTGTGTAGCGTAGAACCTTCTCTGAGGATGTAATCACGTTTCAGTGATCCATCGGCTAATTTCTCAATTTCTACCTTATAATTCTTGCAGGTACCCTGGGTCTGTTGCTCAAGATCAATCATGCTTGGATAGTGCGTTGCATGAAGGCATATAATGTTCTTGATCGTTGCAAGTTCCTTTGCATACCAGCATGAAAGTTTTTCAGCATGGTCAGGTGCCGTTCCTCGGAATGTTTCATCAAATACACAGAAACCAAATTGATTTGGTTTTAATGCGGACATTTCATTAAGGACGTGTTTTGCCCGAGCAGTTTCTGCTGCAAACAGTGAAAGATTTTCTTTTACGTTGTCGGTAATGTTAATGTTCGTGTTGATAGTGGTAAAGGGCGTTAGTTTCATAGATTGTGCAGCAGCTATACCAAAGGTTTGTGCGAGCACGATGTTAAGGGTAATTCCTTTAATAACCGTTGATTTCCCCCCAGTGTTTGGACCGGTAAGAATCATGGTGCTAACAGGATTTCCAAGTGCTACATTGTTAGGAACGACAACGTTTGAATCTACTAAAGGATTCCAAAACTCAGTTAGTTCCATGTAAGGAGTATCTGTTGTTACAAATTCAGCAAAACAAAAGGTAACACGTTGCTTATAAAATTCTTGTATGAGTTTTGCTGTTGAAACGAGGGCGTCAAAGGTGCCCAAAGCTTCAAAAGCATCCCGTAACTCATCTTTAACTTCTTGCACGAGTTTATGGGCAACAAGAATGCGACCGGTTAATGAGAAAAATGAAGCTTCGCCTTTGAACGTATTGGAATTTAAAAGATGCATGAGCTTGTTAAATTCTTCGGAATGTTTATTTGAATCGTTGAAAAGGTCAGTTATTGCGTCAAATGATTGTATGTTGTGTGCAAGAATAAAGTCGCTTATGTGCTTGAGAGTATTGAGGCCCTTTGCCAAATTAATTAAATGAGCTTGAAGATTATTAGTTATATTTTTTCTTTGTAAAATACCGTCAAGAAAGACCTTTTTCTGCCAAATATTCATAAGTAGGCCAGCGACTGCACCGCCAGCAGCTGCGGCTTTACATCGTGCCTTTGCGGCAGGGGATAACGCTTGCCCAGTCACCTTCTGTGCAGCGCTCTCATAAATATAGCTATTTATTTTATAGCCATCAGTGATGTGATCTACCGGTGAGAGGGCTATGTTTCTTAGGGAGATAGTAGTATCTATTCCCAGCTGTTCCAAGGGAAGCAAATCTTTAAGTCCCGGTGTACGTTTAATAAATTGTTTCATCATGAGCAGCCAGCTAAGACCTCCGCCATAAATAGCGGCGATAAAAGCGAAATCTTGTAAACGTAATCTGGCTCCAAGCGCAAAAGAATTTTTATTTAAAGGATCAAGCATTTTACCAAAGTAAAGGCCGTTGATAGCACCTTGCTCTACAGAATTAGATTTTTCCCAAAAAGTTAGGAATGTTTGTGAGGATTCAGCAATCTGTTGAAGAGCTTTTTGTGCTTCATGAAAGAAATTTTTGTCGCGGAGTAATTGTTTAATAATGTTTTGTCTGCTTTGCAGTACCTTCACATCAGTAGTTGGTTCTATTAAAAGTTTTGCAAGCGCAATATCGCCAAAAGCTGTTTCTGCTCTATTAATACGGGTATGAAGATTGGCTTGATTTAAAAGTTCTAAATCTTTACGACCAGCAGCATCAAGCTGCCCTTGAGGAGCAGAAGGATTTTTTTCAGATAAGAGTTGTAAAACAATAGTGCGCTGTTGTTCACGCGAAAGTTTTTGAACCTCAAAATTGAGTTGGGGTTTAGCGCCATTTGTTACAGAAATTTGATCTTTAATTGATCGGGATTTTGTATCTTGCGTAGTAAGGTACTCGGTAGGGAATTCATTGGCCAAGGTGATGTAGATATTCGCTCGTGCTGTGCAAGCAGGTCCTAGTATGAGACTAAGCAACAGAATGCGACAGGTAGAAACTTTTAGATTGAAATAAGTCATGAATGGCCCCCTTGGCAAATTAATGCCTAAAAAATTGCTAATTTCATTAAGAAAGCAATATAAATCAAAACTACTTAATGTAAAATTATATGTTTTTCAAATAATCAACTGTTTTTAACAAATGAGTTGTCATTTTTTTATTTGCCGCATGCCCATCGTTTCCAGGTACCTTTCATTGACTTCAAATAAGGCAGGAGCATATGATCAATGCATTGCCTTGAAAGGGGATGATGTCTAAAAAAGGATTATTCCATTTATTAATCCTCATTAGTTTTTGCCAGATTTTTTCTAGCACTTCATTGCTTGAGGAACATCTTTGTATAGAAATAATAAATGGAAAACCTGGCGGCCTTTTCGACGAAAGAATTATTCTAAAACAGGATGAGGGGGTGCTGGGCTTTCTTTGTTATAAGAGCATTGGTATGTCTTCCGCAAATATTCATTCTGTCTATATTTATCCAGAGCATCGCAATCATGGTTTTGGTAGTTTTCTTCTAACATATGTCATTGCATATCTGAAAGGCAAAGGCTATAAGACAATTATGCTGCAGCCCTATCCATTTGAATTAATTGATGGTTTTCCTATGCCAATTGACGACTCTTCAGGTTTAGAACGACTTTTTAGTTTCTATCAAAGCAATGGTTTTAAAAAGCACTTCCTTCTAAAAGGATGGCTTTATTATGGATCACCTATGCCTATCATTGCGAGCTCTCTATTAAACTCTTACCGCCACTTTTGCACAGTGGCCGCCCCGAGCCTTTTGGTTATAGTTATCAACAACAATCATAAAAAGTTCTAGAATAGGCCTTCGTGGGCCGCCAAAGAAGTCACATTGAACAATATTTTTTAAACTATTTTATAAAGAGGTTTTTATGAAAAAACTATTTTTTATTGGGTTGCTTTTTACAGGATTAATGTACCCAGTAAAACTTCCTTTCGACAAAGATAAATTAGCAACGGTCTTAGTCGGCTCAGATCTTAAGAATTTTGTCAAAAATACTGAGATAGTTAATCATTTAGATGAGCACTACAACCCTGGGGATATGGCTGTTATTAAGAAGATAGTTAGAACATATGCAGAAGCTTATTACAAAGAATATTATGACACAGATGATACTATTCCTACTCCACAAGAGTTAACGGATCAATTTATGAACTGTTTGTACAAAGCAGTATCCTGGTAATGCTGAGGCAGTTAGGATAAAAGGTAGCCTTATTATTTTAGTCCCTGCTCAATCAAAATATGTTCAGCAATATTCTGCAGCGTCGCACCCCGCTCTAATTTGTATCGACGTATGAGCTTGCCTTGTGGGTTGATAGTAACTTCGACCTTGTAGTTATGATAGAGGCCGTTCGTTTCACGTTCGAGTTCAGTAAGCTTTGGATAATGAGTGGCATTAATGCACATGCAGTTAGGGAAAAGGCCGATTTTTTGTGCATACCAATGTGAAAGCCCTTCTGCTTCGCCTCCCGTCCCCTTAAATGCCTCATCAATAATAACAAAACTTTTTTTGTGCGGTGGAAGCGAAGCTATCATATCGATAAGCGTTTTTGCGCGGTTAACTTCTGCAGCAAAAAGGGATTGCCCTTCTTTAACATTGTCCGTGATATTCATATAGGTGCTGAGGCAATCAAAAGGGGTAATGACCGCTTGTTGTGCAGCAGCGATGCCAAATGTTTGGGCCAGGAGAATAGTGAGAGCGACCCCTTTTAATACGGTTGATTTTCCTCCGGTATTTTGTCCCGTAAGAATAATGCTGCGTGCCCCCGGGTGACCGAGGGTGAGATTATTCGTAACAACAGTCTGCGCTTTGAGCAGAGGATTCCAAAAATTGGTTAGGGTGATAGATGGTTGTTCTTTCGCGATATAGTGAGCAAAGCAAAATGAGGCATTGGTTTTTTGAGATTCCTTAAAAAGTTGAGCACAGGACATATAAGCGTCAATTTTGCCGAGAGCGATCAGAAGAGGGACAAGATCTTTTTTAACCTCTTCGAGAAGTTTGTGCGCAACAAGAATGCGTCCAAAATGAGCGGTATAGGAAAATTCTTCAGAAAAAGTTCTGCTCTCAAGAAGGTTGAGAAATGCCTTGAGGTGAGGATTGCTCTTTCTGTCTTTTTCAAAAAGATCGAAAACAGCTTTGCATTCATGAAAATGAGATAACGCTTCACGATGATGCGCCAGGGTCACATAAACATCTTTAGATAAAGCGATTATTTTGGCTAAATAACTGAGCCGACGATGCAGATATTCCAAACTTTGATACGTTGCTTGGTGGTACTGAACTATCTGGTACGAGGATATCGGCACATTGAGTAAGGAGAAAAGGAGCTCAGATCCGCTGAAAAACAAGGAGAGCCATAAATCACTCAGCGATGTTGCATTGGATGAAAGAGACGCAATGTTCCGAGTAAACTGCTGATAGGTGCCATTTTTAAATAAGTGCCGAATATATAAAAGAGAAAAAGGTAAGAGCAAGAAAGTTCCTATGTCCTCGCTTCTCCTAAATACGCCCAGAAGAGAAGGGGATTGGTTAATGAATGAGGAGCCATAGAGGAAGGGGGCCAGATACAGGCGATTAAAATTTTCTTTTAAAAATGAATTTTCATTCTGCCAGATCGTAAGAAGCCAAGGCTCTACTTCGCCCATTTTTCGCAAAAGCATCTGTAAAAGAGAAAAAAATTCCTGATTGGTAACGCAGGTTTTAATAATCTGTTTTCTTCGCTCAAGCTCTGAAACAAGTGCCGTTGGCTGTCCCAACATGCCGCCAAGCGATGCTTCACCTAATTTGAGACGGGTTCTTTTGAGCGTATTAAGAAGATTGGCGCCATCATACAGCTCAAGATTTTCCCAAACCTTCGAATCAAGGGCGCAGGATTCAGGCTGGTATGAAGGGGATTCTTGCGATAAGATCTTAAACGCCAACAAGCGACACTGAGAATCTGATAGTGCCTCAACTGCAAAATCATGAGCATCAGGAGGCGGTTGTTGCAAGCCAAAAGAGGACTCTTGCATGGCCGGTAAATAGATGCTTGCCAGTTGTGAGTAGAGGGGATTGTTGGCAAAAGAATGCGGAATACTGACAAAAAAAGATAGTGATATTACTATAGTTTTTCTCATGGTGCTCCTTGTTAATGACACCACCATAAAAAATTGATACGGCTCTGCGCAACAAAAAATGGTTAAAGAACGTATGGAAGATTATTCAAGCTTATTATCTCAAAAACCAGACTATTTGGTGTGCACCTGTATGGGTGTTATGTACTCAGATATTGTTGCCGCCATTGCTCAGGGTAATACAACCTTCGAAGCCCTTCAGGAGACTTTGTTGGTAGGGACAGGCTGCTCCAGTTGTCACGAAGAAGTTCAGCAGATTTTAAAGGAACAGGCCCGTTGACGACGCCCTTTTTTAGGGTACATTCGTTAGTAGATTGTTCGCAGCTTGGGGTTGTTATGCAAAAAAGTTTTATTCTCTATCTATTCCTCACCCTTCTTGGTGGTTTTTCTCAAATCCTCTCTTATCCAGTTTCATATCGTCGATTAGTGCGTCCTGATGGGCGTTGCGTAGATTTAATCGGTGATTTTCATAAATCCCTAACGACCCCGACTAAGTCTGAAGCTGCCTTAGTAGACCGTATCAATGAGCTTGCTGAAGAAAAGCCGTTAACCGTTATCTGGGAATATAATGAGCATGCGACAAGGGTAAGATCATCAAACGCAGCCCTACTCGCCCTCGATAACCAAGAACCTGGTACCATATTTTTACAAGATGGCCCAGATCAGTTAAGTAACAAAATCGATTTTAGAGCTGCTGATTGCCGGCCGTATGAGCTCAATGTGTTGCTCGGTATGCATAACGCTCGCATAACAGCTCAACGGGAAGCTAAAAGCAAGAACCATGAGGAAGCTCTTTTCAGACAACAGTGCCAAATCTTGGGCGTAACCCATCCAAGAGAGTGCAAACCAGCGCTCAAGGCGTTTTTTAACTCGGTTGAAGTTGTAGAAAAAAAGGTTGAGGCTCTGCAAGAAAATGTGGCAGCGGCAGATTACCAACACCTAAGAAAAGCAGTTGAGAACCTGAAGGTAAAACGTGACTTGGCGCAGAGAGAATTTAACGAGAAGAGCGAACAATTCTTTTCTCTTTTTTCTCAAGGGGGTTATTCAGAAACAAATAAAAAATCGGCAGAGGGATTATTAAACTTCTTTGGCTTTGATGTTTTTGATATGAACGTTCTTGCAGAGATTTTTTCAACAAAAAATCAGGTTGTGGTTTATGCTGGCTTATGGCATTGCAATGCTCTTGAGCAGGCGCTCATCAAGCATGGCTTTTCTAAACAAAAAGATATTTTGGGAGAGAACAATAATTCTGATTATTGTAAGAGAACGCGCCACGAATCGCCTGTTTCAGAAGCAACCATCTATGCTCTATCACAAAAAACTTGGACATCTTTGTAATGAAAAAATTTTTATCGCATAAAAATTTTTCAACAATTGAACTAAATTGTTGAAATCATTGAGAAAAGCTCTAATATTGGTTGCACTTTACATATCCAGGGCAATAAAAAAACTGATACATTTTGAAATAGGCTGTGCTTGGAGCCACGATGGTGGCATTTGAAATCGGCGAGATTCCCGAGCGGTCAAAGGGGGCGGACTGTAAATCCGCTGGCTCTGCCTTCGTAGGTTCGAATCCTACTCTCGCCACCAGGATAAAAAATTACGGTGTGCGGGAATAGCTCAATTGGTAGAGCGGCAGCCTTCCAAGCTGTAGGTTGCGGGTTCGAGTCCCGTTTCCCGCTCCAAAAGATGCTGGCGTAGCTCAGTTGGTAGAGCAGCTGATTTGTAATCAGCAGGTCACTGGTTCAAGTCCAGTCGCCAGCTCCATGTAATTCCTCTATTTTCAGTTGTATTTTTCTTCTATTCCTTTAATCTAGAGGGATTAAATTAGAAAAGTAATAATAGAAGTTGCCCACGTAGCTCAGTGGTAGAGCACTCCCTTGGTAAGGGAGAGGTCACCGGTTCAATCCCGGTCGCGGGCTCCATGAGCCCTGAACGTGGATTTAGTAAAGCGGATAAGTTAATAGCGTAGGTTAAGTTATGGCAAAAAATCGAGTAATTACCCATCTCGCCTGTGAACAGTGCAAAGAGCGTAATTATACCCAGGTAGTATCAAAAAAAAGAACAGTCGGCTCCCTTAACATGAGCAAGTATTGTCCTCGATGCCGCAAGCATCAGGCCCATAAGGAGTCTAAGTAATAGGCCAGTAGCTCGAATGGTAGAGCGGCAGACTCCAAATCTGCGGGTTGGGGGTTCGAGTCCCTCCTGGCCTGCCAATCGAACTGAAAAATAGGTAGGAATAGGTACAAGATGAAAAGTGTTACTCAGTTTCTAGGACAAGTTAGAGCAGAAATGGCCAAGGTTGTTTGGCCAACGTGGAATGAGCTTGTAGGTTTAACCATCATAGTATTGATCGTTGTAACAGCTTTTTCCCTGTATTTAGGGGTCGTAGATTACCTGCTATCAAAGGTAGCTGGATGGGTTTTCAAATATTACGGTATGCGATAAACATAGATAATCAGCTTGGGAATAGATGAAACGTTGGTATGTAGTTCAAGTTTACGCCGGTTTTGAAGATCAAATTAAGGCGGATATCACAAAGCGAATAGCGCATGATGGTCGGCAGGACCTATTTGGAGAAATCCTTATACCCTCCGCCAAAATGCGTCAATTTTTTGAAACTGATACAGAAACTGATCAGCAACTTTTTCCTGGATATATTCTAATAGAAATGGAAGTCCTCCCCGAGGCGTTACGGCTTGTAACGTCTACCCCCCGCGTTATTAAAATGCTTGGTGGGAAAGACCCGGTTCCTCTCAGCAAGCGTGAAATAGACCGCATTATATCCCAAATTAAGGGTGAGGTGGCGGTTACGGTCTCTAAGGTTGCTGAATTTAACGTAGGCACGGAAATAGAGATCGCCGACGGTCCATTTGCGGGGTTTGTTGGCATGATTGATAAGGTTGAGAGTGAAGCAGAAAAATTAACAGTAATGGTAAGTATTTTTGGCAGATCAACGCCGGTCGAATTAAGATTTGACCAGGTTAAACGGTAAGGTTCAATAATGGCTAAAGAAATTAAGGCGCAGATTAAACTACTCATCCCGGGCGGTGCTGCAACTCCAGCTCCACCAGTAGGGTCCTCTCTTGGTCAGCAACAAGTCAATATCATGGAATTCTGTAAGCAGTTTAATGCTAAGACTGCCAACAGAAAGGGTGAAACAGTTCCTGTTGTTATCACCGTCTACAAAGACAAAACATTCGATTTTGTTACAAAGACTGCTCCAGCAAGTGAGCTTATTAAGAAAAGAATCAATATAACCAAAGGTTCTTCAAAACCGAACACTGAGTTTGTTGGTCAAATTACCTGGAAAGACATCGAAGATATAGCACGCGTAAAAATGGAAGATTTAAATGCCTTAGACATAGAACAAGCTAAAAAAATTATCGCTGGTTCTGCGCGCAGTATGGGCATAAAAGTTGTTTGATGGATAAGGATACCTACACATGTCAAAATACGGAAAAAAACATAAAAGTGCGCTAGAAAAGGTTAACCAAAAAGAAATATTAAGTGCTGATAAAGCACTTGGTAAGGTTAAAGAACTAGCACATGCAAAATTTGATGAAACAGTTGATCTCAACGTGAATCTCGGTATTGACCCTACAAAAGGGGAACATGCAGTCCGAGGTTCTGTTGTTCTTCCTCATGGTACCGGTAAGCGAGCACGCGTGATCGTCTTTGCAAAGGGCGAATATGCGGAGGCAGCAAAAAAGGCCGGTGCAGATGAGATTGGTGCAGAAGATTTGGTTGAAAAAATCAACGGTGGCTGGCTTGACTTTGAATATGCAGTCGCAACACCAGATCTTATGGGCCTGGTTGGTAAATTAGCAAAAATACTTGGTCCTCGTGGTCTACTTCCAAATAAAAAGGTTGGTACAGTAACGTTCGATGTTGGCGCTACCGTATCTGATCTAAAAAAGGGTCGTTTGTTCTTTAAAAATGACAAGAGTGGTTTAGTTCATTTCTCTCTTGGAAAAGTTTCTTTTGATAAACAAAAGCTTGTCGATAACTACGCTGCTTTTATTAAGGTGCTGGCGGCTTCAAAGCCTGCTTCTTCAAAAGGAAAGTTTCTAAGAAAGATCACAGTGTCTTCTACGATGGGTGTTGGCATAGGTGTCAACCCAGATGAAGCAGCAAAGCTTTAAGGTGAAAAGGTTTTTTGTATGAATCGTCAAGAAAAAGAACAAGTTATTCAGTCGCTGAAAGATTCATTTTCTGCAAGCCAGGCAGCGTTTCTTGTTGGGTACAAAGGGCTTTCTGTTAAGGAAGTTCAAACTCTTCGCAGGAAATTGAGAGACCAGGGCGGTACGTTTAAAGTGACTAAAGCGCGTTTAATGAAATTAGCAGCTGAAGGTGTTACGGGGGTACAGGACCTAACTCCTTATTTTAAAGAACAAGTTGCACTTGTTTTTGCACAAAAAGATGTAGCACCAATAGCTAAAACGCTCATTGATTTTGCAAAAGAGCATAAAGCACTGAGTGTTGTAGCTGGTAGTGCAGAACAATCCTTGCTTGATAACAGAGCAATTGTTTTCATGGCAACGTTGCCTTCTCGAGAAATTCTATTGGCGCAACTCTGTGGTGTCTTGATGGCCCCAGCAGCGTCACTAGCACGTGTTATTAATAGTGTTAAAGAACAAAAAGAACAACATGCTGAAAAAGCAGCATAATTATTAAACCTTACGGAGAATCCTATGGCAAAGGCCTACGATAAAATCGTTGATGAAATTGCGCAACTGACGCTGATGGAAGTTGCAGAATTAGTAAAAGCGCTTGAAACAAAGTTCGGCGTTTCTGCAGCAATGCCAATGGCGGCAGCACCTGCAGCAGCGGCAGCACCAGCTGCGGAAGCTGCTGAAGAAAAGAGCTCATACAAAGTGACTCTTAAAGAAGGTGGTCCTGACAAAATTAAGAGTATTAAAGCTCTACGTTCAGTTACCACTCTAGGTTTAACTGAAGCTAAAAAGGCTGTTGAAGAAGCTCCAACCGTGATCGCAGAATCAGCCTCAAAAGCTGATGCTAAGAAAATGAAGGAAGCTTTGGAAGCAGCTGGCGGAAAAGTTGAGCTTTCATAATTTATTTTTTTTATAGGTTTATGCTCTTCGATATTTCGAAACATTGCGTTCGAAATGAGTAGCAAAGGTAAATAACCCTAAGCTGCATCGAAGAGTTGAACCATTTAAATTGGGTAAGCAATAACGCGTGAATTGATGAATTTTCTTCTGGGTTAATGAGGAGCTGCTTCATGTCATTGGTCAACATTGAGAGAGGGATAGTCCGAAAATCTTTTGGTAAGGTTAAGGATGTTGTCCCTGTGCCGAATCTCATAGAGATACAATCTAAGTCCTTTAATGACTTTGCTCAATTGGATTACTTGCCATCTGAGCGCCAAAGCATTGGATTAGAAAAGGTACTGAAAGATATTTTTCCTGTTGAGTATGACAATAAAATGTCACTCGAATATATCAGTTATGAGCTTGGTCACTGGGCTTGCACCTGTGGCAAGCTAACGGGAATAGTTAATCGTTATACCTGGACTTGTTCATCTTGTAAAAAATCAGATTGCTCTCGTTTGAGCGCTAACCTTGAATGTAAATTTTGTAAAAAGAAAACAGCTAAATACAAATCTTGTGTGAACTGTTTATCACGCGTAAGAGTTAAATTACCGATGTCACTCGATGAGTGTCGCGCGTCTGGCCAAACGTTCTCTATGCCTTTGAAAATCAAAGTGCAATTAGTGACGTGGGATGATACAGCAGATCATAAGGTGATTCGAGATATTAAAGAACAAGATATCTTTTTCGCCGATGTTCCTGTTATGGCCGATCTTTATGAAGAAAATGGCCGTTATAAACTTGGCAACCAAGGTACATTCTTAATTAATGGCGTTGATCGTGTTGTAGTAAGCCAAATCCACCGATCTCCTGGCGTGGTTTTCTCTCAAAGTAAAAAAGCAAAAGATGTAAGAGGCCGTCCATATTACATCGCACGTATCATACCTATGCGTGGATCGTGGTTAGACTTTGAATTCGACAGCAATGACAATGTATACGTCCGCATTGATAAGAAGAAAAAAGTATTGGTTACCACTTTCTTGCAAGCACTTGGTGTTGAGCGTGATAACCTGATCCCTCTTTTCTATAGCTTTGATAAAGTTTTTTATGATAAAGAATCATTCTTCAGAAAAGTTGATGAAAAGATCTTGGGGATGCGTATTGAAAAAGGCATGCTTCCTGCAAATATCGAAGCAGAATTTGTTGGCCTTCGTGTTACCAAAGATCTTCTAGAAAAATTAAAGAAGGCAAAAGTTAAAGAAGTAACAATTAGCCTTACTCATTTATTAGGAAAAGTTCTTACCAGAGACGTTGTTGACCCTGAAACTGGTGAAATTTTAATTGCTCAAGGCCAAGTATTTACCGAAGAGCATGCAGAGATTTTCAAGAAACTTAAAAAAGCAGAATTTGAGCTCGTTGCATCTACTGGTTACGTTGTTCAGCCAACCATAGCATCAACATTGCTCCAAGATCCATGTCAAAACAGAGAAGAAGCTCTCAAGGAACTCTACACAAAAGTGTGGCCTGGCGATTCTGCTTCTATTAAAGAAATGCAAGATCGTTTAGAAAACCTTCTCTTTACCCCTCGTTTGTACGACCTTACCAGAGTTGGTCGTATTCGTATGAATAGAAAATTAGGCCTTACCGTCGCTGATGACGTAGCGGTCCTTACTCTTGACGATATTGTTGCAACTATCAAATATCTCATTGGTTTGCGTGAGCGAGCTGAGGGAGCATTGGATGATATTGATCACCTTGGTAACCGTCGCGTTCGTTTAGTTGGCGAATTGCTTACTAACCAAGTTTATATCGGCTTCTCACGTATCGAACGAATTGTGCGTGAAAAATTCAGAATGCAAGAACCGCATGGCGCATTGATGCCGCAGGATTTCCTCAATGTTAAGCCACTTGGCGCAGTGTTGCGGGAATTCTTTGGTACCGGCCAACTTTCTCAATTTATGGATCAAACAAATCCATTGGCCGAGATAGCGCACAAGAGAAGACTTTCAGCTCTCGGGCCCGGCGGCGTTATGAAAGATCGTGCGACCTATGAAGTTCGCGACGTTCACACCTCTCACTACGGCCGTATCTGTCCTATTGAAACACCAGAAGGTCAAACCATCGGTCTTATCTCGTCTCTTGCTACCTATGCGATGGTTAATGATCTAGGCTTTATTGAAACGCCTTATCGTCCTGTAGTGAATGGAAAAATCCAAGAAGAAGTTGTCTTCCTCGATGCTTTCCAAGAATCAAACAAATTTATAACACAAAGTGACGCGGCAGATGCTCAAGTAAGAAAGCTGAATTCAAATAAGGTTTTCGCACGACATGAAGGTAACTTTATGTATGTTGATTCTGACCGTATCGACTACATCGATCTGTCACCAAAGCAGCTTGTTTCAGTAGCAACTGCTCTAATTCCTTTCCTTGAACACGATGACGCGAGCCGTGCACTTATGGGCTCAAACATGCAACGACAAGCAGTCCCATTAGTACGCTGTGCGCCACCACTGGTTGGTACCGGTATGGAAACAGAAATCTGTAAGGATTCTGGCGCCGTTATTGTTGCTAAGCGTGCTGGTGTTGTAGAATACGTGAGTGCTGAAAAAATCATTGTACGTGCAAATGCTAATGAATTTGAAAACGTCGATGATTGGATGGCGCAAGGTATTGATACGTATTACTTAAGAAAATTTGAACGCTCAAGCTACAGTACCTGGATTCACCAAACGCCCCTGGTAAGACCAGGTGACGTGGTAAAAATAGGCGAAGTTCTTACCAACGGCTCTGCTATAACACAAGGTGAATTAGCCCTAGGGTCAAATCTCTTAGTTGCCTTCATGCCATGGCATGGTTACAACTTTGAAGACGCAATTGTCATCAGTAAACGATTGGTTTCTGACGATACCTTTACCTCGATTCACATTGATGAAGAAGTGGTAGATGCGCGTGATACAAAACTTGGGCCTGAAGAAATTACCAGAGATATACCAAACGTTAGTGAATCAGCTTTAGCCGGCCTTGATGAAGACGGTATTGTTCGCATTGGAACAAGAGTCCGCCCTGGTGATATTTTAGTTGGTAAGGTTACTTTAAAAGGTGACATCCAATACTCTCCAGAAGAAAAATTGTTGCGTGCAATTTTCGGTGAGAAATCAAGAGAAGTACGTGATACATCCCTGCGTGTACAACCAGGGGTGGAAGGTACAGTCATTGATGTCAAAGTATTTTCACGAAGCGGTATTCGAAAAGATAAACGCTATAAAGAAATTGTTGCAAAGCAAACAGCTAAAATAGAAACAGATTTTGCTGCACATCTTCATTTCCTCAAAGAAATGGTTAAAGAACGTATAGCAACTGAACTTGCTGGACAAGAAGCATCAGGGAAGGTTGCTAAAAATCTTCTGCAAAAAGATGCCTATGACAAGCAAGCAGTTCTCGCACTCGATCTCGAAGCGATGTTTGCGCTTAAAGCGAAATCAAAATCGGTGAATGATACATTGGCAGCATTTAAAGACTCGCATGAAAATCAAGTTAGAGTCTTGACTGGTCTGAAGGATGAGAAAATTGAGAACCTGAAAAAAGGTGATCCTCTTCCATCAGGTGTCATCAAGATGGTCAAAGTATATATCGCTATGAAACGTACTGTTTCAGTGGGCGATAAACTTGCGGGTCGTCACGGTAATAAGGGTGTTGTTTCCAACATCGTACCACGTGAAGATATGCCATACATGGAAGATGGAACCCCAGTTGATATTGTTTTAAATCCACTCGGTGTTCCTTCACGTATGAACGTAGGTCAAATTCTCGAAACAGCTCTTGGTTTTGCAGGAAGAGAGATTGGGGTAAAAATCCAACAACTTCTTGATACTCAAGGCTATGAAGAGATCAAAAAATATCTCAAGAAATATTACGGTGACGAACTGGTGAATGATATTGAGAAAAGCCAAGGCCGCGAGGCTTTACAAGAGCTTGCTCAAAAGACAGCAAAAAGTGGTGTGCATTTCGCTTCACCTATTTTTGATGGCGCAGACTTTAACGCAGACGTCAAACCGTTGCTTGATGAATTGAAATTAGCAGAAAATAGTGCTTATAAGTTGCGTGATGGTAGAACAAGTGATTACTTTGATCAACCAGTTACCATCGGTTCTATCTATATGATGAAACTAAATCACATGGTAGACGATAAACTTCATGCTCGTTCTGATGGTCCTTACTCACTCGTAACGCAACAACCACTGGGTGGTAAAGCTCAAATGGGTGGACAGCGTTTTGGTGAAATGGAAGTTTGGGCGCTTGAAGCATACGGCGCTGCATATGCATTACGTGAAATGTTAACGTATAAATCTGACGACGTAAGTGGTAGACATAAAGTGTACGAGGCAATAATCCGGGGTGAGGACATTCCAGAACCAGGCTTGCCAGAGTCATTTAATGTATTAATCAAAGAACTGCAAAGTTTAGGGTTGCAAGTAGATTTATTCAAGACAGGCAAGGAGGAAATCAGTGAATAAATTTATCGAGCGGTTTAGGGAATATATAGCTGCATCACAATTTAACGCAATTAGTATCGGATTAGCTTCCCCTGAGAAGATACGATCACTGTCCTATGGTGAAGTGAAAAAGATAGAGACAATTAACTATCGTACACTGAAACCTGAACGCGACGGTCTCTTTTGCGCACGCATTTTCGGTCCTCAAAAAGACTGGGAATGTAACTGCGGAAAATATAAACGAATGAAACACCGTGGTGTCACGTGCGAAAAATGCGGAGTTGAAGTTATTCAATCTCGTGTTCGTCGTGAACGTATGGGACACATAGATTTAGTAGCACCAGTTATGCATATTTGGTATCTCAAAGGTATCCCAAGCTACTTAAGTCTTATTCTAGATCTAACGGTTAAAGATCTAGAACGCATAATCTACTTTGATTCGTATATGGTTATTCATCAAGGTAAATCTCCGTATGCTCGCAAAACTTTATTGTCTAACGCGGATTACGAAGCATATCTTGATGCACATCCAGAAGATACGGAATTTGCTGCCGACTCCGGTGCAGACGCAATACGTAAAGTACTTGGACTATTAGATTTACCACTAGAAGTCGCTGCGGTTGAACAAGAATATAATGCAACATCTTCAGTAGCTGCGCGTCATAAAATGATGCGTCGTATTAAAATTCTTTCTGAAATGCAGCAAGCAAACATGCGTCCTGAGTGGATGGTGTTAGACGTTCTTCCAGTTCTGCCACCAGATTTACGCCCATTGGTACCGCTCGAAGGTGGCCGCTTTGCAAGCTCAGACTTGAATGAGTTGTATAGACGTGTTTTAAATAGAAATATTCGCCTTCAACGTTTGTTAGAAATTGAAGCCCCACAAGTTATTATCAAGAACGAAAAGCGCATGCTTCAAGAATCGGTTGATGCGCTTATTGATAATGGTCGGCGTGGTCAACCAGTACGTGGTTCAAACCGTCGCCCACTTAAATCATTAAGTGAAATGCTTCGTGGTAAACAAGGTCGCTTCAGACAAAACTTACTTGGTAAACGTGTTGATTATTCCGGTCGTTCAGTGATTGTTGTTGATCCTGAATTACGTATGGATCAATGTGGATTGCCGAAAATTATGGCGCTTGAACTCTTTAAGTCATACGTATACGCAGAACTTCTTAAACGAGAAATTGTTTCTAATATGCGTGTTGCTAAAAAGATGGTCCAAGAAGGAGCTCCTGAAGTATGGGATGCTCTAGAAGAAGTGGTGAAAAATCGCGCAGTTCTTTTAAACCGTGCTCCAACTCTTCACCGTCTTGGTATTCAAGCATTCTATCCGATTCTTGTTGATGGTAAGGCTATTAAAATTCACCCACTTGTTTGCGCAGCATTTAACGCAGACTTTGACGGTGACCAAATGGCCGTCCACGTTCCTCTAAGCATTAGAGCTCAAGAAGAATCAGAAAAATTAATTCTTTCAACAAATAACCTACTTTCTCCAGGTAATGGTCGTCCAATTACCGTACCTTCTCAAGATATGGTTCTTGGGTTGCACTACATTACAAAAATTCGTTGTAATGTTCAGGGTGAAGGAACGATATTTGCCAACTTAGATGAAGTTATGGCTGCTTTCCAAAGAAATGCAGTTGCGCTTCATGCTCGTATTAAGTTACGTCTTGATACTAATGAAATGGTAGAAACAACCGTTGGCCGCGCAATTTTATATGCCGCAGTGCCTGCTGGTTCTACGTATAGCTGGATTAATAAAGTTATGCGTAAATCTGACTTGGTAAAACTTGTTGAAAATATTTATTATCGTTTTGGTAGTCCAGCGACTGTTGTCTGTTTGGATAAGATCAAAAAGTTAGGGTTCTCATACTCTACCAGCGCAGGCATATCATTTAATATTAATGACCTGGTTGTTCCAGACAAGAAGCAATCTATTG
>JABCYS010000006.1 GCA_013290085.1 Candidatus Babelota bacterium | reverse complement strand
GTGCTCTATTATAAAATCCCAGGATTTTTTGCCTTTGTAACCCTGCTCTATAACCTCCTTCTAATTCTTCTCGCCTTTGCCTGGTTTGGCGGCACACTCACCCTTCCTGGCATTGCAGGTTTAATTCTTACGCTGGGGATGGCTATCGATTCATCCATTCTTATTTATGAGCGGATTAAGGAAGAGTTGCGTGGTGGGTCAACGTTACAAAAGGCTATTGAATCTGGCTTTTCAGGGGCGCTTGTAGTAATTTTAGACGCTAACATTACCACCTTTATTATGGGTGTCGTGCTCTTTAAATTTGGTACTGGTCCTGTTCAGGGATTTGCTATCACCCTGATGATTGGTATCGCAACCACCCTGATTACCGGATTGTTTTTCTTACGCTCTATCTTCAGCTTTTTCGTTGGTGGCATGGGCGTTCAAAAGATGAAGTTTTGATATACTAATACGATAAGGCGACGTAGCTCAGCTGGTTAGAGCGGCGGAATCATAATCCGTAGGTCCGGGGTTCGAGTCCCTGCGTCGCCACCAAAAAAGGAGACTATGCCAGTCAATACGCCAACAATTCTTACGCTCTTCCGTCTTATCGTTTCTCCTATTCTCCTGCCAGCGCTTCTGATTTACCTTTTACCGCTCAACGTTCTTTTGATTAATGCTGCTTTGGCGGCGGTCTTTATGCTGTTGAGCTTGACCGATTTTCTTGATGGGTACTTGGCACGCTCACGAGGACAATCAACACTATTTGGGAAAGTGTTTGATCCGATAGCAGATAAGTTTTTGATCTATGCAACACTGATTGCTCTTCTGGTGGTCAAAAAAATCTTTTTCGTATGGGTAATCATTTTTATCGGCCGAGAATTTTTCGTACTCGGACTAAGGATTTTAGCACTTGAACATAAATTTTCTTTGCCAGAAGTCTGGTTGAGTAAAATGAAAACATTTGCTCAGATGATGTACCTCGCCGTTGCAATCGCCAACCCGTATCATGATTTTACGGTACAAGCTTCTTTGTTTAATCAAGTTGAACAAGGACTTCTTGCTGCAGCGCTCGTCCTTACGGTGTGGACGGCCTACCGTTATTACCGTGCCTTTGTCAAAGGTTTTTCTGTCGAACAAAAACATCACCATCCCCTTTAAAAAACACATAATGCGTCTAAGCTAAAACTAAGTCTTAGATAATTTCTTTTTAAGGGATTCCCATGCAGTTTTACGAAGTAGCCAAGACATTTGAACAGATAGAGCAAGAAAGTTCCCGTTTAAAAATGACCGAGCTTTTGGCAGAGCTTTTTAAAAAAGCCACCCCAGAAGAAGCAAAGGTGATTACCAATCTTTCTTTAGGCCTTCTGCGGCCACCGTACCAAGGCACCCAATTTAATTTTGCTGAAAAAAGTTTTATTAAAGTTCTTGCCGAACTTTTGGACAAATCAGAATCAACTGTCCAAGCCCATGCAAAAAAGGTGGGTGACCTCGGCTCTGTAGTGGCAGAGGGGGAATGGCGAGTTACTCACCACCCAACTATCACCCAGGTCTATGATGACCTCTGTGATCTAGAAAAAATAAGCGGAACGGGATCGCAAGAAGAAAAAGGAAAAGCAATCATCAAGCTTCTCAAAGGTTTAGATCCTGTCTCGGGCAAATATGTTGTCCGTATCATTCTTGGAACATTGCGCCTTGGATTTTCAGACATGACCATTGTGGACGCGCTTTCATGGATGGAAAAGGGCGACAAGTCACTGCGGGGGATTCTTGAAAATGCTTACAATATCTGCGCAGACATCGGCTTGATTGCCTACACCTTAAAAGAAAAGGGCATAAAAGCTATTGAACATATGAAAATCCATGTGGGGATTCCCATTCGTCCTGCGGCGGCTGAACGACTACCAACAGCCAAAGCTATCATAGAAAAGTTAGGACACTGCGTTGCGCAGCCGAAGATAGATGGGTTCCGTTTGCAAATTCATATGAAGAAAAAAGGCAAACATCCTGAGGTCTATTTTTTCTCCCGTAATCTACAAGATATGTCGCACATGTTTCCTGATTTAGTAAAAGAAGTAATTAAAATTGATGCCGAGGAACTAATTTGTGAAGGCGAAGCTATTGCATACGATGAAGGAACAAAAACTTATTTAAAATTCCAAGAAACCGTTAAGCGCAAAAGGAAACACGGTATAGAAGAAGCAATAAGCGACTATCCACTCCATGTCTATATTTTTGATCTTCTCTACCTCGATGGCGATGACTACATGGAAAAAACTCATACCCAACGACGTGCAGCTCTTGAGAAGCTTTTTAAACATTCAGATACGAATGTGGTGAGCGTAATAGATGAAAAGAAAATAGATAACGCCAAAGATTTAGAAGACTATTTTCATGCAAATATAGCATCTGGCCTTGAAGGACTGGTGGTAAAAAAACCAGACTCTATCTATCAACCAGGAAAACGTAACTTTAACTGGATTAAATTAAAACGTCAGGAAGAAGGACATCTTGAAGATACGATTGATTGTGTAATTCTCGGTTATTATGCTGGGAGCGGTAAACGCGCAAGCTTTGGTGTGGGAGCATTCTTGGTTGGGGTATACAACAAAACAAATGATACTTTGCAAACCATCGCCAAGATTGGTACGGGAATGACCGATGCAGAATGGAAAGATCTTAAGCATCGTTGTGACCGAATCAAAGTGGCATCAAAGCCAGCGCGTGTTGATTGCGCGAAGGAACTTTATCCCGATGTTTGGGTTACACCAGAAATCGTATGTATGGTTCGTGCCGATGAAATTACCCTCTCTCCGTTACACACAGCACACAAGACCGCAGAACATCAGGGCTATGCATTACGGTTTCCACGGTTCATGGGATACCGCCCGGACAAGTCTGCGCAAGATGCAACCGCGGTTACCGAAATAAAAAATATGTACAAAGACCAGTTTTCTAAAAAGTAATAATGTTGCCTTTCTTCAGAGCAAGATTTAATTGGCTTGTTCGGGCGATATTCTATACTCGATAGCCTCATGTACTTAATGTGCCGACACCTCTGAAAAGAAATTTCAATTCGGCCGATATAATTTTTTCTATGTGTAACATTTGCGCTCGATTTTGGCTCTAGTAAGGGCTTTTTATGGGGGGGGCTTTTGATTGTTTTTCCTATTCCCGGATACTGATTATTAGGCAATGAGCACGTTGTTAATTGCTTAATTTTTAACCCTTATCAAGAAAAGGATATTTTATGTTAAACAAAAGAATGGTAATGCTAGGCGTTTTATTTTTAGCTGTAAGTAATTGTATAGCTATGAATCCAAGAGCAGATCAAGCATTACTAGAAGCTGCCACCATAGGTGATGTTAAAGCTATGGAAGCGGCTCTAGCACAAGGTGCAAATCCAAATGCAACCCATGGATTCCGCATCACGGCTCTTATGGAAGCGATTACCAGTACCAATCCTAATGCTGTAGAAATATTGCTTAAGCGCAATGCTGACGTTAATCACGTATGCGGGGATGGCTGGACGCCTCTATACATGGCAGTAATGACACGAAATAAAATCTTAGTATCAATGTTGATGGAGTATGATGCGAAGATAGATGACAACTTAATGGATGCTATGCGGGACGATAAAGCAAAGAGAGAACTTGTAAAAAGTTCGATGAAAACAGCATTAGAAAAGCGGCAAAAAAGAATAGACGAATCACAAAAGAAACTAGATGCATTTAAGGCTGCTCATTCAACTTCAAAATAATTAAAGTGAGACCGCGCGATATAAAACACCGCGCGGTCTCCAGGAATGAGGAGGTTTAAAAAAAATCGGTCCTAGTATGGCAACCATGTTCGTCTTTGTAAACCTCAAAAACTGAACAAAAAACTGCTTGCTTTTTTTTAAAAAATCTAAACAAAACCATGATTGAATGGTTCTTCAAAAACTGAACAAAAAAATTCTTCATCCCGCGCATAGAGCCCCTCGGAAAAAAGACGAGAGCATTGATTTTCGTTGATTCCCCATGCTAAGAGTCAGAATGATTTTTGGTGAGAGGGAGAAAGAAGATGCGCATTCATTTTGTGTTATTAGGTGTTGCACTAGGACAATGTGCCTACATAATGGGGATGAGCGAATATGGGCGGCCATTTGCAACCAACCGATTAGCTATCTTACTTGATACGGAAGAAGGTCGTGTCGGGAATCCTTCTATGGGAGTTACGCGTCAGTTGCTTGACTTGATCGAGACAAAGACATGCCCCATCCTAATGACTAAGGATCTTTGGAAGAGATTCGTGTGGGGAAGAAAATTAATTGATGATGTGCAAAAATTGGACAAACAAGATTTTGATAAAAAATATAGTGCGCTTGATTACGCACTCAAAGAGAATTATCCAAAATACATTGAGATTTTACAACTAGGGAGCCTTAGGGAAAGAAGTAAGGAAGAATCAAAAAAGAGGGCGGCCAGGTTTACAGAGCTTTATGGTTCGCTGCCTGATTTTCTTGTGGTCTGGCATATAGTGGCCATGGTAATATTGCGTATCCATTTTAATCCAGATGAGTGGGTGTACGGTAACACAGGGGAAAATTTTGTACTGCTCATTCCAAAAGAATATCAAGAAAAAATGGGGAAAACATTAGGATTGGAATTAGGTCGCGATAGATATGAGAGTGTTTTGAAAGAAGAGTTCAGTCTATCTGACGCAGGAGATTCTACGAATCTTGGTGCGAAATTATTAGCTGAATTTGATTCTATATTCACGCCTTCAACGAGTGATGACAAGCATTGGGCCATATACCTTTCTGGACATGGCTCGTTCGGTAAAATAGCTGCACTGGAGATACCAGAATTTAAAAAACTTCTGAACTATTTTACCAAAAAAGTGCCGGTCTCTGTTTTTGCATATACCTCTTGTTATGCCGCGGGCTCAAATCTTTACGAGACCTATATTAAAGATATAAAAACGGGCTATGTGGAACAACATCCCTTTGTTATAGCTTTAGCGGGAATTTCCGAAAGCAAAGTGACCGCGGGGTCCCAAGATTTTGGTGCCTTTTTTGCCGAATGTGAAAAGAGAAATAAGACTATTAATTGGGCAGAGGCCCTTGAGGATCTTTTTCAATTCTCATTACAGCCAAAAGAGAATACCCCACTTATAAAATTTCCCGGCACGGAATGGTTTAATGTGCCAGATATAAAGGAGTTTGCTCTATCTATTGGAAAAGTTTTGGCCGCAACTAGGGAGAAACCTATCTTACTAGAACAACAGAAATTAATTCTTTTATATGCGCCCGACATTCCCTTTTCTCTGATGTATCGACAATCTCCTCGCTCTGCAGATGACTGTCCCATTGTAGTTTCAATGATACCAGGGGATGCTTGCCACGTGTTTTCATCTATTCTTGCGCAAAGTTACAATGCAAGCAGCTTATTCAAATCATTTCTTAGTTATCCCGATATCCCCGATGAAAAAGTATTTTTTATTAAAAAGTTGGTAGTCGCCAATGATCTTGAGGAGGGGCGTCCTGTAGTCACTTTGTCTAATGTTCTTTGTATGCATCGTGGACAAGATGCAGACCTTACAAAATCCTTTTTTGGATTTAAAAATCCTTCATCCGATTCAGCTATTATTTGTTTTACCTACAAGGGAAAAGCGTATGGTTGGCAACGAAAAAGTCTTAAGGAGGGTTTTAAACTAGAAGAAATTAACCCAAATTATGCTGGCCGTGCCTCAGCATATTTGCAAAAATACATTCCTTCAGGGGAAAGCTTTACGCCCGCGATAAAAGGGCGCCTGAAAGATGTTTTTAGCCCAGAACAAAGAAAGGGCAGGGAATATGAAGTGCCCGCGCCCCAGGCTCATGCTAAAACATCAAAAAAGAATCTTCGCGTGGCCAAAAGAATGAAGTCAAAAAATAAGTTGGATAGTCACAATAATCGTGCAAGAGGAATCATGGCGTGATATTGAGTGACTCTCTGCAGGCATCAGAAATGTAGCATTGCTTGGAAGAAGAATGGTGAAGTTGCTTAAAAATTTTCGCAGAAGTTGCTAAAAAATTGTGCTTCTTCGCGTGGATTTGCGGCACCAGTAATGGCACTGCCGATAATTAAACCATCGGGTTTAATTTTAGAAATCTGATCGACGGTTTTTCGAGAGATGTTTGCGACAAGAAAGATAGGAAGTTTGGTGTTGCCACGAACCATGTCCCAATGTTCTAAGAATTCTGCAGGTCCTGGTTCATATGCCTGTCTGAATCTTAAGGCATCAACACCACGATTTGCAGCTTCTAACGCAGCCTGATTTAATGAGCTTACATCCAACAAATCAAGCATGATTTTCTTACCCTGGTTATGAGCGGCGGTACAGGCACTATAAATAATGTCTTTGTGGGTTCCTGCCATGATAGTAAGCCAGTGAGCGCCCGAATCAGCAAAAATGTTAACCGAGTCGGTGCCGCGGTCGATAATTTTTGAATCTGCAACAATGGTGTGCTCAGGAAATGTTTGACTAAATTTCTTGATCGCCTCGGTGCCATATTTGTACATGAGGAGTGTTCCTACTTCAAAGATTTGAGTGTAGGGGGCGACTTCTGAGGCTGTTGCCAGAGCACCTTCTAAATCTGATTGATCAAAAGAAATGTGAAGTTTCATGCAAAGTAACCTTTGTAAAGAATAACTACATTGTTAGCCAGTATAGCAATTTTGTTGTTTGTCCGCCATTCGGCTAACTTTCTAACCTTGGATTTGCGAGATCCATGATTGGCTTGTTCCTTTTTTGTAGAGTGAGCGAACAGATCTAAAGAAATGTTTTACATTCAATAAGGATAGGGCGCTGGTAACCAAATCAATGTCCTTACGAGCATACAGGGTAGGGAGTACAAATTGCGGATCACCATTGGTAGGGGTTATGCCTAAAGGCAAATAGATGTTTTTAGGTTTGGCAAAAACAACAATGGACGATAGAGGCACAATGCCCGACTCTGGTATCTCAGCGTTGCGCGTAGACCAAAAATAATTTTTTGTATCAGGGTCCTGCTTACGGTCTATCGCATAAAATGCAGCCGGAAGATCTTTTGACAGCTGCCAGTGGTGTACGGTAGCGCCAAGCATCATAACCGGCGTAATGCGTGGGGTAACAACCATATAAAAAAAAGGATCCTTTTGTTTTTTAGGGAAAGAAATTTCCCCATTAAAAGCACTTGAAATGGTTGCATAACCAGCATACGAAGCAAAAAGGCCCGAGAAGGGTTTTGATGCCTGGTCTGCGTTTAAAATCTGAGAAATTGCCTTTTGAGGATTGGTGGCATGGCTGACTATTTTTTCTATGTCAGCTTTGCTCATAAGTTCTGGATAGGTTTGAACAAAAAAGCTTATGCGGTGCTTTGCGTGGCATAAAAGCGACATGAAGATAATGCTCAGCAATAAAAGGCTGCTACGCTTCATAAATTCCCCCTGATTTTCCCCAACAATCTTCCCTAATTTTCTTCCCCTTTGTTTCCTGAGTACGTATACTCAAGCAACAGCGCGCTCGATTGAGGCGTATCCTCCACGAGCTCCTTATTTAAGGATAAGAAAAACCGCCACAAAAAAGCTATGGTTTCCCGGGAATAGACTATGACCAATCAAGAGCACTACGAAAATCAAGATGCCGATATCTGGCAAAAATTTGCAGAACAGGAAAATCTTTCTGCCCAAGCCCTCGAACAATTTAAGCGCTATGCAGCATTGCTGGAAGAATGGCGGGAGCGTATCAACCTGACCACCATCACGGGAACCGCTAACATCATCCGCAACCATTTCCAAGACTCACTAGAAGTCGCCCGGTTTATTGATGTAAAAAAGGTGAATACCATCTGTGATGTGGGAACCGGTGGTGGATTTCCTGGCCTACCACTCAAAATAAAATTTCCTCACCTGTCGGTGGTTTTAATCGAGGTTAACAATAAAAAAGTTCAATTTCTTACCACCGTAATCCATGAGCTTGGCCTTGATAACGTAACCATAAGCGACCTTGATTGGCGTACCTTTTTACGCAAAACCGACTATGAGATCGACCTTTTCTGTGCCCGAGCATCATTACATACCGATGAACTCATCCGGCTCTTTAAACCCGGCTGTCGGTACAAATCAGCACGCTTGATCTACTGGGCTTCACATGATTGGCAACCGGGTCAAGAAGAGGGTCCTTATGTAAAAAGTGAATATGCCTATCAACTGGGCAGCAAGAAAAGGCGCTACATCCTTATGAGTGCCGTTTAAAAAAGTGTAAGCAGAGATTTACTTTTTTAGTGCCTTTTTTAATACTGTATGTCCATACATTTGTTACAAATTACATGAATATGAGATAAGGGGATCAGGTTATGTTGGATCACGAGAAGAACCAGATTCAAATACCCGAACAGGTACCACCGCACATTCCCGCGCCTGAGAAAGGCAAACCAGTTCCTTCACAACAAAAATTAATACCCAGTTTCGTTTCTGGCCTTCAAGATTTTGTATACGGAGAAAGTTACAAATCCATCTTTGGGTATTTTTGGCCAGAATTTATATCAGCCTTAGTGCTTATTTCACTGACCAATGTTCTTGATGCTCGCTGGATAGCGGGATTAAAATCAACTTCAACCTATGCAGCGCTGAATGTAACAAACGACTTTATTCATTTTATGATCAAACTTGCCGAAGGTTTTTCAATAGGTTCCGTGGTATTGTGTGGCCAATATAATGGCCTTGGCGATCATAAGGCAGCAGGGCGCGCCTTCCGCGATGTTTTTTGGGTGAACTTGGTCGTCGGCGGCATGTTAGCAAGCATGTTATTTTTTGGTGCTTCTACCCTCTACGCTCTCTACGGCTTACCAGAAAAAATGATTCTTATCGGTACTCCCTACCTCAGGCTTCAAGCCGTGCGGGTCTTCTTAATGTTTGTGTATATGGCCCTGATAGGATTTTTGCGTAGTATAAAAAATACACGGGTGCCTATGCACATTTTTGTCCTAGGCGGTGCCTTCTTCTTATTCTTTGATTATGCGCTCATTCACGGGTTCTTTGGATTTCCTGAGATGCAGCTTCAGGGGTCTGCCGCGGCTTCCGTTATTCAATACAGCATCATGTGCCTCCTTGCAATCGTGTACGTCACGATGAATAAAGAAACACAAAAATATGAGATTGAATTATTAAAAGGCCTGAGCGATCGAAAAAGAGTTAAACAGATCTTTGCGCTGAGTTGGCCAGCCATTTTGGATAAGGCGAGCTTTGCCGGTGCCTATATCTGGCTAGGATCAATGATTACCTCAATGGGTAAATATGCAATTGCCAGCTATGGGACCATAAAAATCATCGAGCGCTTCGCCTTGTTACCTGCAATAGCCTTTGCGCAGGTAGTTACCTTTTTAGTAAGTAATTCTTATGGCCGACAAGACTGGCAGGGAATTAAAAGTAGTATCAAGAAAATATTCCTCCTCTCCTCTATATTTGTGTGCATAAACCTCTTTTTCTTTTCTTTCTATGCGCACCGTATCATTCCGTTCTTTGACCCCAAGGGTCGCATAACAGAATTTTCAGCAGGGCTTTTCCCCTACCTAAGCCTTCTGGCCTTCTTTGATGTCTTGCAACTAGTGCTTTCCGGCGCACTGCGCGGTGCCGCGAACGTCAAAACAGTCATGTTCGTGCGCTTACTCGTCTTCTCCTGCTATTTCTTCCCCATCTCCTACATTTTTTCGCGGATACAATTTGAAAACGACACGCTTAAATTTTTTCTCATCTACGGATCTTTTTATCTTGGTAATGCTATAATGAGCATTGTTTATATCCAAAGATTCCGTGGCGAAAAATGGAAAGGATCCATCCTCTCATGACCAAGATCACCAAAGAAGAATTACTAAAAGTAGCGCGACTGTCTCATGTTTTTTTACCTGAAAATGAGATAGATGGACTTATTGCTGATATTGATAATGTACTCACGTACGCAGCGCGTGTTGGTGAAATAGCAGCAGACGTAGAAGAAGAAACGAAAAAAAATGTTAATGTTACGCGCGAAGATGTAGTCATACCAACCCCTCCGCAACCTCTCCTTGCGCAAGCCCCAGAACGCATCGAAGATTTTTTTGTTGTTCCTATGATCTTAGAAAGTAACGAGTAATCATGGAAAATCTCTCATTCGCCTCCATAACTGAACTTAAAGCAAAACTTGAAAAAAAAGAGATTTCAGCTGCTGAGTTAGTTGATTTTTTTATAAAAAGATTTGCAGATCATGATAAAAAATTGGGTTCAGCATTAGAAATCTTTAAAGCAGACTCAATTACCAAACAGGGAAAACAGCGCGGTGTATTGAACGGCATCCCAGGTTTGATCAAAGATAACATTTGTCAAAAAGATAGAATTGCTTCCTGCGCTTCAAAAATATTAGAGAACTATAAAGCGACCTACGATGCTACGATCATTAGTCGTTTAAGAGATGAAGGAGCACTGTTCCTCGGCAGAGCAAACATGGACGAATTTGCCATGGGCAGCTCAACAGAAACATCTGCTTATCAAAAAACAAGTAACCCTTGGGATACGGGACGCGTACCGGGAGGCTCTAGTGGTGGTTCTGCGGCGGCAGTAGCTGCAGGGCTTGTTCCCTGGGCGCTTGGTACTGAAACCGGTGGCTCAGTCCGTCAACCAGCCGCATTATGTGGCATTGTTGGCAGCAAGCCAACCTACGGACTTATTTCTCGTTCAGGCTTAGTGGCCTACGGTTCATCCTTAGACCAGGTTGGTGTTCTTACCCGCAACGTTTATGACAATGCTCTTGTTTTTTCAGTAATGGCAGGTGCAGATCCAAAAGATTCTTCAAGCTTGCCCGAGCCAAAAAAAGATTACACAAAATCGTTAAAGGGCATTTTAAAAGAAGGCCTGAGAATAGGGGTGGTTGAAAATGCCATCCATGCAGAGGGCATGGAAAATGAAGTGGTGAAATTACTAGAAGAAGCCATCGCGCAACTAAAAAAATTAGGGGCGAAGATTGAATATGTTAAAGTTCCCACCTTTGATTATTCTGCCGCTGTTTACTTCATTTTAAGTCGCGCCGAAGCAGCCTCAAACCTTGCACGCTTTGATGGCGTACGGTACGGCCATCGTTCAAAGAAATCAGATACCTTGCATGATCTCTATTTCAACTCTCGCTATGAAGGTTTTGGCAAAGAAGTTCGTCGCCGTATCTTTATCGGCAATTACGTACTCTCTGCTGGGCACCATTCAGAGTTTTATGGCAATGCTCAAAAAGTCAGAACACTCATGTGTCGTGAACTAAAAAATGTTTTTGGAAAAGTAGATCTTCTTCTTATGCCAACGCAAGCAGCACCGGCATTTAAATTTGGTGCATTTGATCAAAATAGATTGCAAATGGATCTGCAAGATTACTTTACAGCACCGGCCAATATCACCGGAGCACCAGCAATTTCTATTCCGTGTGGATTTGCCAACAAGTTACCAATAGGGTTCCAGTTGGTCGGCCCGCATCTTTCTGAAGAGTTAATCTTCCAAACAGCGCATGCCTATGAACAATCGACACCGTGGCATACCATGCACCCAGGTGGTTTTTAAGATCTTCTTTGTGAGAGAGTGGCTTGGTGTCAAAAGCTACAGTCAAAGATTTTTGTACTATCTGTTTGTTGCCTGTTATGATGATTTTTTCTTCGATATAAAAAATTATTTTTTTCAGTGAGGACGCCTATGATTAATGCAACGTTATCTTATTTTTTTCCTGGTCTTAGCAAAGAAGAAATGAAAAAATTTAGTCTTCTTTCGCTTACTTTTTTTCTTATCATTGGTGGGTATTGGCTGGTTCGTTTATTAAAAAATACCCTGTTCTACAAAATTGCTTTTCCTGAAGCATTGGGTTGGATGCCTGGGCAAGGGCGTCTTTTTCAGCCGGTTGCAAAATTTTGGTCGCCTTTCGTCGTGTTTGCTTTGGTGATGGTCTATACAAAGCTTATTGATCTTTTTAAAAAGCAAACGCTGTTCTACATCATCTGTTCAGTGTATGCCGTTGTCTTTGGTTCAATAACAGCTGCGCTTATTATGCGTAATTTGTATGGTGACCTTTTCTTGGGTAAATGGTTGCTCGGAGTTATTGGATGGGTTTCATTTTTTGCCATTGAAAGTTTTGGTTCTTTAATTGTTGCCCTGTTCTGGTCTTTTACCAACAGCATTTGTACTTCTGAGTCAGCAAAAAAGGGTTATCCCATGATTGTTGCAGCAGCTCAATTTGGTGCTATTGGTGGGTCAGCTTTACTCATTTTTTCTGAAAGCTTTGGTATATGGCAACTTTTCGGCTTGGTAACTTTTTTGGTAGTTTGCGTGATGGCATCCATTTATCATTTTATGAAAGTCATGCCAGCATCGCAGCTTGTTGGTAATAAACAGGCTATGGCTACCGAAAAAAAAGAAGAAGGGGCTTTGGAAGGTTTAGTAGCTGGTATTCGTCTTATAGCAACACGGCCGTATATTTTTGGTATTTTGATTGTTTCAACATTGTATGAAGTAATTAATCAAGTTATTGAGTATCAGATGCAAACACAGGCATCTGAGTTTCCACGATTTGCTACCGAAACAGGATTTGCACAGTTCCAGGGCTTCTATGGCGTTGCCTCCAATTCACTTTCTTTTTTAATGGCCCTTTTGGGAACAAGCTATCTGATAAGGCGGTTTGGTCTCAAATTTGGTTTATTGTTCTTCCCTGTTTGTTTGGGTATTTCGTTTTCGTTACTGTTTGTTTTCTACATGTATGGTGCTCCCTCAGCAGCCGGGTTACTTGCGGCTACTTTTGTGGTGATGATGATAGCAAAAGGTCTTGGTTATGCGGTAAATAACCCTGTCAAAGAAATGATGTACATTCCAACAAGCAAAGATGTGAAGTTTAAATCAAAAGGGTTTATCGATGTTTTTGGCGGTCGTATGGCAAAACTGGGTGGCGCGCAGATTAATAATTCGTTTAAGCACAATATGCATGACCTGATGATCTACGGCACGTTCTTTAGCTTTGGCCTAACAGCTGTTTGGATAGTGGCAGCCATATATGTGGGTAATAAAAACGCTAATCTATTATCGCGCGGTGAAATCGTCGAATAGATTGAGTTTGTTTGATAAAAAAATGTTAGTCGCGCAGTTCTTGAGCGCTTTTTTTGTAGTCGCTTAATGACTAAAAAGAAATTGATCCAGTTTGATTTTTTTTCAACTCCTTGTTAATCCATAATGGCATTGCCGAAATTATTGTTCAGCAATAACTAGTTGTTTTAAAAAGGAAAAGTATGAAGAAAAGTCTAGCAGCCTTAGTTGTTGCCCTACCCCTGATGAGTTTTGCATCTGAGTATGATATCAAAAGCAGAACATTCTTTACCGCTATACCACAATTTCAAGCCGGTACCCCTGAAAGAGAAGCTCTCTTTCGTGATCATTTTGTAATGAACGATACCAAGCGTTTAGTGTTTGAGGCAGTTGCCTACGGTGGCAAATCCCATAATTCAAATCGATTAGCTCAATACTTTTTACCATTCGGCAAATGCGAACTTTTGGTTGCCGAAGATGGCGCATCAGATGTAGCCTCTCGTGATGTAGATGCGGTTCATCTCAATATTGCTCACGATGCTCCGGGCAATACCTTTCAAAGCAAAGTTAAATTTATTTTTGAGCAAGATGTTTTTGGTATTGGTCTGGCGGCCCGAGCGCGTATATTTAAAGAGAAAGATAGCAAGTGGTGGGTTGCTGCATCAGCGCCAATTGAAGTAGTTCGCAATAAAGCAAAACTGTGCGAAACAATAGAAGACGCGGGCGGTACGCTGGAATCAGCACTTGTTCCTCGTGTTGCTAACGTAACCCAGGCATTTAAGCAAACGATATGGGAATTTGGTCGTATTGATGGTGAACACCATAGCAGAACCAGAATTGCTGATATTGAGTTGCAAGTGGGCTATCAATGGAAAACAACCGGAAAAAGTCACGGAGAATCTTACATCGGTCTTGTTATTCCCACCGGCAATAAACCAGAAGGCAAGCTTGTCTTTGAGCCAATAGTGGGGAACAACCAACACTTTGGGATCATGACGGGAAGTATGCTTGCAGAAGAATTTTATAACGATGGTATTGATAGCTTTTATTTTATCATTACGGGGAATAGTCAGTACCTTTTTGAAAATTCCCAAGTGCGTTCCTTTGATCTTACCGACAAACAATGGGGTCGCTACATGGAAGTGTATGTGAATAAAGATGCTGCACAAGCAGCGTTTAATGCGTCAACGCCGGCCACCGGCGATATCGGTTCACCAGGCATTAACGTATTTACTCGTTGTTTAAGAGTGACGCCACGCTTTTTGCACCGATACAATCTTGCTCTTTTGTACAAACATAAACCATGGCATCTTGAAGGGGGCTATAACCTTACTTCACGGCAAGCGGAAAAAGTGCGCCTCGAAAAATGTTTGAGTGGTCCGGCATTAGTGGCAAAGGGTGGTTCAGGTCAAACAACAAAAGCAAGAACAATCAATCATGGTGCTAATGCAGTCGATGATTTTCCTTTGTCGCAATATGCCATACTAGCACGAGAAGATCTTGATATAACAAGTGCGGCACACCCGGCACTCATAAGTAGCGTTCTTTACCTTTCTCTTGGCTATCAAAAAAATTCAAAAGATTCCTGGTCACCAATGCTTGGCATAGGTGGCTCGTATGAGTTTTCAGGAGATAACACCACACTCGATCGCTGGACAGCATGGTTTAAGGCGGGGGTGGTGTATTAATTGCAAATCATTGTTGCAAAAGTGGTACAAACTATTGAGTCGCTCCTAAAAAATCTGCTATTCCTAGAAAAAGAAAATATTCTTTTTTATAAGAGGAATGTATGAAACAATTCAATATCTTTTCCTTTTGCATCTTGGTTGGATTAACGCAGGTTGCTCAGGCAGGAGCGATTCAAGATTCTGAATTGGTTGGGGTTGCTCAAGCAGGAATGATTCAAGATTCTGAGATTAAAAATGTTGTTATCATCGGCTCTGGTCCTGCAGGGCTTGCCGCAGCCCTGTATTTGGCCAATGAAGGATTTAACCCGGTCGTGATAGAGGGTAATCCTGGCGGCATTCTTATGACATCGGGCCCCTTAGAAAACTGGCCGGGCATTATAGAGCCCACAGGCCCAACAGTTATGGGCGCGGCACAAGAAAATGCAGCAGCGCGTGGTGCGACACTTTTGCCTGAATGGGTAACAGCCGCCGATTTTTCAAAACGACCTTTTACGATTAAAACTGATACCGGTCGCGAATTAAAAACACATACGGTCATTATCGCAACCGGACTCCTGCCACGAAAACTCAATTGCCCTGGAGAAAAAGAATATTGGGGCAAAGGAATTACCGTATGTGCTTTATGTGACGGTCCTTTGTATAAAAATAAAAAAGTTGCAGTAATCGGTGGTGGTGACCTAGCTATGGGAAGAGCGCTCTTTCTTGCCAACTACACCAAGGATATTACGATTATCCATCACTCTGACAAATTGAGTGCTTCTCCTTACTGGTACAATCGTGTTAAAGAAAATCCTTTCATCAAAATTATGTACAGTACCGAATTAAAAGAAATTAAAGGTAATGGCGAAAAAGTTACCGGCTTACAACTGAAAGATGCTTTATCCGGCAAAGAAACACTTTTTACCATAGACGGCCTTTTTATTGCTATCGGATTCTTACCCTGCTCAGATATTTTTAAAGGCCAACTAAAAATGACAGAAGGCGGCTTTATCTGTGTTTGTGACCGTTTTACCAAAGCATCGGTTGAAGGTGTTTATGTTGCGGGCAATGTTGCTGATCATGGATATCGTCCCGCAATAACTGCCGCAGGCTCAGGAGCTATGGCCGCGGTTGATGCAGAAGATTATTTAAGTGAACTGCTTGGTAAGGAACGAGCACTTCATTCATATTGCTTCTGTGGCAAACATGGTTAAAGGAAGAAATCTTCCGCATAAGGAGGTTTGATGAATTTATTCGTCTATTGTACCCAGCACATAGCTGACGTTCTCAAAGAGTTGGGAACCTCAGCAGAGAAAGGCCTTTCTTTAAAGACAGTCAAAAATCTCCAGCGCACGTATGGGTTTAATGAAGTTGAATCGCACGAAGCTACCTGGTGGCAGATTTTTTTCCGACAATTAAAGTCCCCCTTTGTGTATCTTCTTTTTTTGGCCTCCTTGATTGCCTTTTTAGGAACAGGGGATGTCATAGAAGGCGCACTTATTTTAATAATTGTTATTGCCAATAGCTTCCTTGGCTTTTATCAGGAATACAAAGCATCACAAACATTGCGCTTGCTCAAGACATACATAGTCTCCCATGAAAAAATTCTTCGTGCCGGCAAGCAGGCACTCGTGCCAACTCGAGAATTGGTACCAGGCGATATAGTTTTTCTCGAACCTGGCGATTCAGTGCCCGCCGATATACGGGTACTAGAGTGCCAGGGATTATTTGTCGATGAATCAGTTATTTCTGGGGAGGCAATACCGGTTGCAAAAATAAGTGACGCTTTGCCAGAACTGCCGAAACAATTTTTTCAAGCGACCAATTTTTGCTTTGCCGGAACAACGGTAGTTGGTGGCAATGCAAAAGGGGTTGTTGTTGCTACCGGATTAAAAACAAAATTAGGTTCTATTTCTCAACTTATTCATGAAACAGAACGAGAAAGCACCTTTTCAAAAAATATTAACCGGTTATCAAAATTTATTATTTTAATGGTCTTGATCACGCTGGGATTAATTCTTGTTGTTCACTTTTTCCTTCAGAGTGCATCATTGCTCGATACTAAATTTCTTGTGTTCATTATCGCACTTACCGTAACCATTATCCCCGAACTTCTTCCTACCGTACTTACCTTTTGCCTATCACAGGGTGCTCAACTTCTAGCGCGGAGCAAGGTGGTAGTAAAGCGCTTATCTGCCATCGAAGATTTGGGAAGTATTCAAGTACTCTGTACGGATAAAACGGGAACTTTGACAGAAAATAAACTCGTCGTGACTGATATCTATGCAGATGATAAAGCAATGACCGCTTTTTTTGCGTCACTTCTGAGCACTGATATCTCACTAAAAAATAAAAAACATGCGGGCACCGCTTTTGATACCGCACTCTTTTCTTATATTTCACCAGAACACAAAAGCCAGTTGGCTGAATATGAAATGGTGGCAGAGGTTCCATTTGAGCCGGCGCGTCGACGTGGCAGCATGGTGAGAAAAAAAGGAGACACTTATTTTTTAATTGTTCGCGGTGCCTATGAGGAATTAGAAAAAACTGCCAAGAATTTAGATCAAAAAAAGAAGGAAGATATTGCGCGCTGGGTAGAGACAGAAGGGGAAAAAGGTAGACGCGTTATTGCCATTTCAAAAAAAGAAATAACCCAAGATCAACTCTCTGACATCAAAGGTGCCGAAAAAGATCTTGAATTCCTGGGCATCATAGCCTTTGAGGATCCTATTAAAGAAAGCAGCTTTGAAGCAATCAAAGAGGCGCAACTCTTGGGGGTACAAATTAAAATCCTGACCGGGGATAGCCCTGAAGTTGCAGGATATGTTGGACAACAGGTTGGCATCACTACTTCCATGCAAGACGTTATCACCGGGGACGCATTTGAAGGATTATCACCAGACCGGCGCAAGGTAGTTGTACTAGAGCATCATATTTTTGCTCGTATTGCTCCCGAGCAGAAATATGAAATCATTAAATTGCTCCAAGAAAAATATGAGGTCGGGTATCTGGGTGATGGTATCAATGATGCCCCCGCACTCAAAATTGCTAACGTTGCCATTGTGGTAGAGGGTGCGGCTGACATAGCGCAAGAAGCAGC
>JABCYS010000005.1 GCA_013290085.1 Candidatus Babelota bacterium | reverse complement strand
GCAGAGCAAATCGTCATTGCTAAAATTAAGACCGCGCTTGAAGCCGGCGATAATAAGGCAGTGCGAGCTCTCATGACACCTGCCCAGGAAGTCATCACCCCCCTGCTTTGCGCAAAAAGATTTCTTATCATTGCCAACATTGCAGAGCATGAACTAGAAAATGACGCCTATCTACAAAATCCTCATGTACAAAGTCTGCTCAACTTTTTTGGCAAAGGTGTCGTCATCCCTATCTCCGCAAAAATAGAATATGAAATATCGCAGCTGCCAGACCAGGAAGCACAGGACATGATGAGCATGATGGGCATCAAACAACGTGGTCTTGATACCATCATTCAAAAGAGTTACCACAACCTTGGCTTGATAACTTTTTTTACTTGCGGGCCCAAGGAAATCCATGCGTGGCCAATTAAAAAAGGAATGTCAGTGCGCAAAGCTGCGGGAGAAATCCACTCGGACCTTGAGCGCGGTTTTATTTGCGCCGAAGTTTTTAATTGTCATGACCTATTCGAATTAGGTAGTGTGGGAAAAGTTAAGGAAAGAGGGAAGATGAGAACCGAAGGCCAAGATTATATCGTGCTGGATGGTGACATTTTAAATATTAAATTTAATGTCTGATTTTAATGTTGATAAAAAGGAGAGAGAATATGATGTGGCTTATCTGCGCATTGCTTTCTGCAACTACGGCAGCGCTTGTTGCGATATTGAGTAAACTTGGTTCTGCAAAAATTGATACCACCACCGCCACTACACTGCGCTCAGTCGTCATGACCGTGTTTTTAATTGGTGTCGGCCTGGTGTTACGAAAAATGAACTTCAGCTATTTACAAACTATTCCCTCAAAAGATTTAACCCTGATCGCACTTTCTGGTGTTGCTGGCGCACTCTCCTGGCTCTTTTATTTTTTTGCCCTCAAGATCGGCCATGTTCATAACGTTGTTGCCATAGATCGGCTGAGTGTTGCAATCGCTGCAGTACTCAGTGTGCTTGTTCTGGGAGAAACCATGAGCATCAAGGAATGGCTCGGCATTCTTTGCATGACCGGTGGCGCGTTCTTACTCATACCTTAATTTAAGCAACTGTTTCTAATAATTCTTTGAGTAAGCGCGTATCATCACATTTATTAATTGCGTTATTTACCGTTGCTCGAAACAGAGTTCGCAAACGCGCAGGCTGTTGTTCAAAATGAACAATGAACTTACTGAGCTCTTCTGATACAACATTCTCCGTCTCACACAACTCCCGTGCTTGTGGTACTAACTCATCACACAGCTGGGTAAATGATTCTGCATTTGCAAAACTCGTGTCACTAAAAATATAGTAGGGAGCAAGTTTAGGATCACGAATTTTTGCAAGTTCTGTTTCAATCTGCCCAAGAATCAGGTTTAATCTTTTTCGTTCGATCGCTAATCTCGATGTTCTCCCAAATTCTTGCTGCTGTGCAAGCTCCATCTCTTCCTTGCCCCTCAACTCTTCAAGGCGCCGACGCTCCATCCTGCGCTCAGCTTTTTCTGCATCTAAAAGTAATTCTTCGAAGTCTTGCGCAGCCACCAAATCCCCGTCTATCGCCCAACGCTCTTTGCGGGTGCCATTAACCACGTCGACCCGGTGAACAAAAAGTTTGCCGTCAAGCTTCTCTTCCGTATAACGAATAAGAACTTCTTTATCTTTAGGCCGAGAACCTTTATTTGCTCTCTTGGGACGCGCCGGGGTCTCATCTTGTACCTGCCCAAAGCACCCTACCGGCTGAATCACCACAGAAAGAAACGCCATCATACAAATTTTATTAAAAAACTTTCTCATAGAAAAACCCCTCGTGCCTGATAACATAATTACGTTCATACCATAACCAAACCACCATGATTTTATAAGAAATATATGGTAAAATGGTGCTCCAGGCAAAGATTTACAGTACGACGATCTTACTCTTTAATCCATAGGAAACACATGCGAAGAAAAAAAGGATATTTTTCAATATCGGCCGTTGCCGAAATGTTTTCTATACACCCACAAACCATACGGTTGTATGAACAAGAAGGGCTTATAAGTCCAAAAAGAACTGATGGTAACACCAGGCTCTTTTCAGAAGAAGATGTTGATAAGCTCGAAGAGATTGTGTACCTCACCCACCACTTGGGGATTAATCTTGCGGGTGTTGAAATGGTACTCAAGCTCAAAAAGCAGATAAAGAAGATGCAAAAAGAGATGAATGCTGTTTTTGATGAAGCAAGTAACGAGTTATCAAAACAAGAAGACGCATCAAAATCTGCACTTAACGAAGATATAACGCGACTTATGTCGATACGAAAGCCTCGGCTTACGGAAAATAAACCGTCTACTCCAGCACAAGAAGAATCGTCCTCGATTGATCTTGGGGAATGGGAAATAGAATACGAAAAATAAATCTAAGGAGCTCCTATGTTTTTTAATCGAATCAAAACCGTCTTCCTTCTTGCCGCACTCAGCGGATTACTTTTACTCCTCGGAAACCTTTTTGGAGGCGCACAAGGAATGACTTTTGCTTTAATTCTTGCACTGATAATGAATGCAATTCTATATTTCTTTTCAGACAGGATTGTATTATCTGTCTATGGTGCCCAACCCCTTGATCAGCATGAATATCCGTGGATTTATGAAATAGTCACTGAACTAGCTCAAACCATGAGGATACCGATGCCAAAATTGTGGTTAATTCGCACACCAATGGCAAATGCTTTTGCAACAGGACGCTCACCTCAACATGCTTCAGTTGCTGTCACCACAGGAATTTTACAACTGCTTGATCGCCATGAATTGCGAGGCGTTTTAGCACATGAACTTGCTCATGTAAAAAACCGGGACATTTTAGTAGCAACAATAGCAGCAACCATGGCCACTGCCATTGGTTATCTTGCCAACATGTTACATCATCTTGCGTTTTGGGAATCAGTACGCGGCGACAAAGATCGCAAAAGTGGCAACCCTATCGTACTGATCCTCGTCACGATCCTCATGCCTATTGCAGCAACACTCATTCAACTAGCCATCTCACGATCACGCGAATATTTAGCAGATGAAACAGGGGCTCATGAATGTCATGACCCTCTTGCTCTTGCTTCAGCGCTTGAAAAGTTACACCACCACATACCACAAGCACATTTAAATCCGGAAAATGACGCACAGGCGGGAACAGCCTCATTGTTTATCGTGCACCCTTTTAATAGCAGCAAGGCTCTTTCATGGTTCTCTACGCATCCACCACTCAAAAGCCGTATAGAACGTTTGCAAAAAATATTTGAACGCCAAGTGAAAAGCGGGGAAAATTTTTAGTGCCTTCTCATTAAAGAAAGGTCTTAAGTATGGTAAGAGATTTTGACTCAAACAATGACCAATTTACTATCTCGGTCGAGCTATTGCGCCTCATGCAATGGATCATAGAGCACGACCAGGAAGGATTAAAGCGTCTTATGAGTCGCGCACTTTCACGAGGACTCAATAAAAAAATAAATAGCGCGCAAGACGCCGTAACAGAAAGTAGTGAAAGTGCTCATCACAGCATCATAGATTTTTTTCTGCTCATGGAAGCCATCCTGATAGAAACCGTCAATGAAAATGCGGTGAAAGATGTTCTTCAACGAAATCTTATTCCATCGGTCAATCGTATTGATACCACTGAATGTGATACGGACACCGTACGCTTTAGTTTGGAACGAGCAACCAGCAAAATGCAGATGAATCCTCAGGAGAGCCCGCGGGATTTGTTACTCAAAGAACTTATTAAAAATTGGAAACCGAATAAAAAGCACCGCGTCAATTAAAAGAACTTAATTCGTTCCAATGCTTGCCGTAACTCAAAGACCGGAAGCCCGAGAACAGTACTGTAGGAACCTTTGATTGATTTGAGAAATTGTGCGCCGTACCCTTCTATTGTGATGGCACCACTCACTTGCAAGTAGTTGGGCGTGCGTTCAAGGTATGGCTCAATCCAAGAATCGGGCATATTAAACTCGTACTGAGCTTCAACATATTCTAGTATGCGCTGATCAACCTGCCATTTCGTACCATCAAAAACTTTTCTGTCTAAACAAAACACGGTTGCAACCAAGCCCTTTCCGCGCAGTGCTTTAATTTTTGCAACCGCATCTTGTTTGTCCATTGGTTTGCCGTGAACCTGCCCGTGTGCATCTTGCCCCATGGTATCGGCAGTCAACACAAAAGCTGTTTCACCCTTTCTTCCTTTGGGCATAATAACATGGTCCATTTTTTGCAAAGCAACTGCGGTCAAGAGCTCTTTGAATGAGAGGGAGCTATCATCTATGGATTCATCGGCATTCTGTTCAACCAGAAGGAAATTAATGCCCATAGCACGAAGCAAGGATTGACGAGAGGAGGATTTGGATCCCAGGAAAAGTATATTGGCCATAAGATTCCTTTCTAGGCGGCATCTTTCGTTTTGAATCTTCAGTATAGAGCCGCTCATTTGAATTTTAAATCTTGCAAGTGATGATTCGCCTGTGGTAGGGAAAGATTTAACATCCTTCTGCGACAAACGATGTACCACCAAAAAAAGAGCCACCGATTAATCAGTGGCTCTTTTTTTGCTGTTCCTTGGCTGGGGCGGGAGGATTCGAACCTCCGCATGCCGGTACCAAAAACCGGTGCCTTACCGCTTGGCTACGCCCCAAAATCTATTAAAGCGTAGATTCAGATTCTAATAATTTTTGATATTCCTGAATGATAGACTCTTCAACTTGTTGACGAGTATCAGAGTCAAGAGGATGTACGATATCTCTGAATGTTCCGTCCTTTCTCCTGCGAGAAGGCATCGACACAAAGTAACCTTTATCTCCTTCAATGACTTTCAAGTCGCGTACTATAAAACAATTTTCAAAGACTATTGTTGCGTACGCCTTTAATTTTCCGCTATCTTTTGCTGGATATACTTTAACTTCAGTAATTTCAATCTTTTTCGACATTGTATATTCCTTAGGTATTCCTTACTATCTCACTTCGATCTGAAACTTCGATTAACGCGAATAGACCGCCGAAGAGAACAACTTTCGCTGCCTAATGTACTGACAGAAGCCTCGTTTGTCAAACAGAAAAGATGGGCTATTACGCTACTTTTTCGATAGCTCTGAGTCGCGCAGAACGCGATGAAGGATTGGTTAAAATTTCGTCCTCAGATGCCACCACCGCCCGTGGGGTGAGAAGATTAAAACCACCCTGCAGTGCTCGTTGAGAAAAGAACTGTTTTACCAAACGATCTTCCAAGGAATGAAAACTAATAACCACAAGCCTACCCCCTGGTTGCAGCACGCGCACCGCTTCAGATAGAAATGACTGAATGTTTTCCAGCTCGTGATTAATGTACATACGCAATGCCTGAAAGACCCGGGTGGCCGGATGTATTTTTCCCCTTACTGGAACAGCGTGCTCGATAATGGTAGCCAATTCTTTGGTCGTACCAATGTAATGGTCCTTACGTTTTGCAGCTATCGCGTTAACGATCTGTTTGGCATATTTTTCTTCGCCAAGCTGCCAGAAAAGCTGTCGCAGTTTTTCCTCGGACGCTTTGTTGACCAATTCCGCAGCAGTAACTTTTTGATGCGCTGGTGACATGCGCATATCAAGCGGCGTATCTTGAGAAAATGAAAATCCAGCACCGTGCTTTAATTGGTACTGTGAGGTGCCAAAATCAGCCAAAATACCGTTGACCGCTGCAATATCAGCTTTTTTAAGCAAGGTATAGAGCTGTGCGAAGTTACCCCAAACCAACTGTACGCGATCGGGATACTCTTGCTGTAACTTTTCCCCATTCAGCTCAAGTGCATGCTTATCCCAGTCGAGTGCAACGACTGAACAATTTTTCTGCTGCTCTAAAATAGCTCGGGTGTGTCCACCCCCACCGAAAGTTACATCGATGTAGATGCCACCAGGCTGAGGATCAAGATACTGTAAAACCTCAGTAACTAATACTGATTTGTGTTGATAGATGGGATCCATACTTAGACGCTCGCTTGCGTAACAGGTTCTGCCAGATTATTAACTAAATTATACAAACCTACTCCACGCGAACCTTTAACTAAAATAATAGACTCTTGCGCAAGGAATTCTTGCACCTTTACCAAAGCTTCCTGCCAGGACGGCACGAGAACAACCGATACCCCTACCGGCACTGTTTTTTTAGTCCATTTAGTCATAGAGCCGACAAGAATTACTTGTTTCACCGTTGGCACTTTGCGCAAGAATCGTCCGAGTTGCCGATGCCAAAACGCACTATCGGAACCAAGCTCAAGCATGTCTCCAAGAATGGCTATTTTTTGAGCACCTGTTTCAACTTTTTGAAAGGCCAACAGTGCTGCCTTCATGCTTTCCGGGCTCGCGTTGTAACAATCATTAATGATTAAACCTTTGAATGATTTTAGCTGTCGCCGCTCAAACCGCCCTTCAACAATGATCGGTTTTTGTATCGCATCCACAATAACTTCATTGGGAACGCCCAAATGATGAGCAACGGCTACTGCTCCCAAGGTGTTGAGCAATGCACCGGCATGATTGTTAGGAAGTTTAATAGGGTATTTATCTTTATAAATTTTTAGGACACCGGTGGCACTAAAACTGTCGTATACCACTTTGCGTGCTTGGATCTGATTGGTTGTTTTTAAACCAAACTTGATAACGGGATGAGGATAAGCAACCTGAGCCAGAATTGGCAAGTCACCATTTACAAAACCAATATTATTTTCTTGAAAGAATTTAAAGATCTCTCTTTTTTCAACTGCTATGTCACTCAATGTTCCTAAACCTTCCATGTGGCTGTGACCAATGTAGGTTATAAGAGCTGAGGTTGGTCGCAACATAGTTATGATACGCGCCATTTCCCCACGTTGGTTGATACCAACTTCAAAGAGCGCACCGTCATGAGAAGGGTTGAGGCGCAAGAGGTTAAGAGCAACTCCTATAACGGTGTTTTGGTTGCCGTGAGACACCAGATAGTTATTGCCGTTGTGTTTTAAGATTGCCCCGAGGATGTTTTTGGTAGACGTTTTTCCAATAGAGCCGGTGATTGCTACTACGGGTGTAGAAAATTGTTGCCGCCAGACCGTAGCAAGGCTGATCAAGGCTTGCAGGGGATCGGGGACGAGGATTATGCATAAGTTTTTCAATTTGGCTGCATCAAGGGAAGCAAGCTTATTCTTTTTTTCATGCGCCATGAGAAGACCGGCACAACCTTTTTCAATTGCCCCTGCTAGGAAATCATGCCCATCCTGTTGAACTCCCTGGAGCGCTACAAAGATCTGCCCCTGAGTTACCGTGCGAGAATCGACGGTAAAGGTAACAGTGGTAGGTAGCGGGTTGTACAAAATTTCGGCAGAAGGAATAACGGCAGTTAAAAATTTTGAATCAATCGACATGTATTCTCCGGGACAAGGCTGAACCGATGAAGCAAAAAATGGCTGGTTTTTCGCACTTTGTCAAAAAAGTTCTCTTTAAGAGCGTATAATTTTACGAGCCTTAGAACCATCTGCTGGCATTATTTTCCCTTGAGACTCCAGCGCCTCAATAATCCGGGCCGATCTGTTATACCCTATTCTAAAACGTCGCTGGAGCATGGAGATGGAAACCTCATCTACTTCGTTGAGGTAGGATAAGATATTTTGATAGAGTTCATCGTCGGCATCAAGAAGGTAGCTTTGATCATGCGCCAACTCTTCTTCTATATTAAGGTACGCAGGGGGACGCTGTGATCTAATGTGATTGATCACGGCCAAGATTTCTTTATCAGAAACGTATGCCCCATGCACACGAGCGAGTACCGAGCTTCCTGCGTCGAGGAACAACATATCCCCCTTGCCCAACAATTTCTCAGCACCGGTAACATCAAGGATGGTGCGTGAATCAACTTTAGAGGTAACTTTAAATGAGATACGGCTGGGGAAGTTAACTTTGATAAGACCGGTAACAATATCAACCGAAGGCCGCTGGGTAGCAAGAATGAGGTGGATGCCGGCCGCGCGTGCCATTTGAGAAAGTCGCGTCAAAAGATTTTCAACATCAGTTCCTGCAGTCATCATTAGATCGGCAAGTTCATCGATTACTACCACAATGTACGGTAAGCGCTCATGCGCAGGCACGGTAGTATTAAAATCGGTAATCGTACGCGCACCCTCGTGCGCCATGCGCTCATAACGCGCTTCCATAGTTTGTACTACCCACTTGAGTACCGGCACCGCTTTGCGTGGATCGGTAATAATGGGAAAGAGCAGGTGTGCGATATCGGCATAGGCAGCAAATTCAAGACGCTTTGGATCTATGAGAATCAATTTTAATTCGTCTGGATTTTTGCTACACAACAAACTTATGAGCATGGTATTGAGTGCAACTGATTTACCTGAACCGGTAGAACCGGCAACCAACAAGTGCGGCATTTTTACTAAATCAACAATAATGTTTGAGCCCGTAGTATCTTCACCCAGCACGAGCGGCAAGGAACCGGAAAAGTTTTTATATTCTTTGGATTGCACAACGGATGAAAAGTACACTGACTTTCTTAGTTGATTTGCAACTTCAAATCCTACCACCGACCTGCCTGGTATTGGTGCAATGATACGAATACTCAGTGCCTGTAGCGCCAAGGCAAGATCATCTTCCAGGGAAATAATTTTACTTATTTTTGTATCAATGTGGGGTTCATATTCAAATAAGGTAACGACGGGCCCTGGCTTAATCGAAGTAACCGAGCCACTGATGCCAAATCGTGCTAATTTTTCTTCAAGTATTTTTGCTCGTTCCTTTAGTTCTTCAGCAATTTTTTTATCGGTGTTTTTTTGGTCGCGCGCTTCAAACAGTGCGTCTTCAGGAACCGCATACTTCTTTTGCTCATCTTTGATTGCTTCTTCGTTTGTTAAGGATGGCTCAGCGGTTTGAGTTTGAGCGCTAGGAACTTCTTCTGGAAGTTCTTGTGCACGCTTACTTGCCTGGAAGTTTTGTGGAAACAGATCTTCATGGCGCACCTCTTTCAACTCATCATAGGCTGCACCTTCAAAGAGAACTATCGATTCTTCGGAATCTAAAACATCGCGCGCCTGCCATAAGGATTGAGTCCAGGTGTACATAGCGGTAAGGGCTCGGGAAATAAAAGAGAGTCCCTGGGTGAGAAGATATTTCTTGCTCATTAAGAAACGAAATGCTACCGCAACATGCTTGGAGAGCGACAGGAAAGAGATTCTAAAAATAAGGATCGCAAAAACTAATGCTAGCGCGTGAAGTATTATAAAACTACCAACAGCATCAAAGGAGCGGTACAACGCGCGCAGAGAACTAATACCAATGCGTCCGCCAGGGATCACGTTTTTAAAAAAATGAAAACGATATAAAGAGTTGAGCGCTGCACAGGTTGGAATAAAAAAAAGAAATGAGACAACGCGGTCCCACTCGTAACGCCATGGTGTTTGAAAAAAAATACGCGAAGCATAAAACATTAAAAAAAATGGCACTAATAAACTTGCTGCACCAAGAAGGTACATGAGTAATGCCGCGCACTGCGCACCCCATACTCCACACTTGTTCGTAATCTCATGCACATCGGTATGATAATAAAACCAGGATGGATCATGGGCATTAAAGCTGAGAAGAGAAACGAGCATAAAAAGAGCAGTGGCGAAACTGATAACCACAATGCATTCTTTTTTATACGACACAAGAACATTTTTTTTTATAATGATAGGCATACCATCCCCCTTCTAAGCACTGATAAGAAGCCATGCCACCAATGGTATAATCATGTACCAGGCGAAAAACCACAGTTTATGTACACGCGCCAGATACATGACCACCCATAAACCCGCATAGGCAACTATACTAGCACTAAGCATAACGAGGCCAACCTTCACATTCAATAGTTGGTGAACATACGGGGATCTGAGCAATGAAACACTCGCTCTTATGAATGCAGCAATCATCAGTGGTACCTGCATGGCAAATGATGCCTCCATGGCATGACGCGGACTTAACTTTAACCAGCGTGCCGCAACATAGGTTGAGCCTAAGCGAGAAATGCCGGGTAGCAATGCAAGACCTTGAACAATGCCAAGGAGTGCTGCTTTACGTAATGTGTAGGGTTCATAAAAATCTTCTTGACACCATTTGAGTGAAAATAATAGGGTCATGGTAATGAGCAAGCCAAAACCTAATGGAATATACGATGCAATCGGCAGCAACTGAAAAAGGAAATAGAAAAAAACCGTGATAGTTGAAGCGAGGGCCGTTCTTGTTACAACGCCAAAAAATAAATGGTTCCATCGGATGCAATGACGCACCAGGCCGTACCAGCGATGAAAAAAGAACACGGCCAGAACAATTAAAGTTGGGCCATGTAAAAAATCATCGAAATACTTTGGTAGTTCTAAAAGAAATCCTGCCGCAGAGCGTTGTGCAAGAAATATTTCGAGCAATTTAATATGACTAGAGCTGCTTACAGGAAAGCTTTCTGTAACTATTTGCGTAATAATCCACAACAAGACTATTGACATGTTCCACCGTATGTGATTTGATCGCAAAAGACGAGACACGAATCTTTGGCTATCGCTACTCAGTCGTCGCTCAACAACAAGTTCTGCATCGAAAAAACATTGGATTGAAGAGTATTAGCATGAACTCGTTGACGAGTATATTGAAATAAGTTAGCGTTTCGTCTAGAGTATAGAACTGAATAAAAAATGGTCCAGTAAATCGAAGCAAATTTCTCTTGTAGTCGAAAGGAGGAAGCAGGTCAAAAAAGAAGCCGACGACAACGTCGTTCAAATCAAACCATTTTGTTACATCTTTGCTTTTTTAATTTTGTAATTTTTCAATCCATGACGGATCTGAAAAGGAGTATCATATGAAATTAACACTCAAGGCGTTACTTGCCCTTGGTCTTTTTGCATCAATGGGAACTGTATCTACCGTAGCTCTCGCAGATGGTTGCTGCGGTGAAGAAGACGATAGTGATTGCGGCAGTGGCTGCAGAACTAAGTTCCTTCCTATCTCTGTAGGTGAAAACAGAGCTCGTGATTATGTTGAAGTTACCCGCTTCCAATTCTTGCCAAACCAAGATGATTGGAACTGGCATGCGAGCGTTGCGATTGAATATCAACAGAATTTCGATCGTTGCCGTCTCGGTAAATATTTCTTCCCAACAAACAACACTCTAACCGCTGGTGGTTGTGGTGTTGCTGGGGTTGATATAAGAGCGGTAGACCTCGGTCTTTCTTCAACAATCAACGCTACATTAAGAATCGAACCAAAAATAACCAACTGGGTTATTGAACCTGCTCTCTACGTCGGTCTTGACCGTTGGATAGAAGGCCTTTGGTTCTGGTTTAAAGTTCCAGTAGCTCATACCCGCTGGAATCTAGATTGCTGCGAAACTAGAACAGCTAATGGCGGCGCTACCTTCAACCCTGCTCCAACAGGTGCTGGTGCTAGCTCTACCAACAAACAAGAAGCGTTAAAATCTAACCTTGCTCCATACACAACTAACTCAACAGCTACCGTTTGCTCAGTTGGCGCAACAACCTTAACAGCTGCTCTTGCTGGTGTTGCTTTCTGTGATGCATCTGCACTATGCGCTGGCAAAATCGAATGCTGTGGCAGCTCTAAAACTCGTGTAGCTGACTTGCCTATCCATCTTGGTTACAACTTCATCAACCAAGACAATGGCTACCTCGGCATCTATGGTCGTCTAGTACTTCCATTAGGTAACCGCGCTGAAGCTGACAGATTGTTCGCTCCTGCTATTGGTTATGGCCGTTGGCAATTAGGTGCAGGTCTTAACGGACGCATCCAATTGTATGACAAAGACGAAGATACCCAAGTTAACTTGTTTGGTGATCTTAGCGCAACCTACATATTCAAGAGATCTGAATGTCGTGTATTCGACATGGCTGGCCTTGGTTGCATGAGCCGTTTCACCTTGCTTAAAGAAGCTGATACAAACGGTAACTACACAGGTAACCTTGTACACTTTGCTGATCTATTCTCAGCTTGCGTCAAATCTGGCTTCAGCTGGAACATTGATGGTCTCTTGTTCTTAGATCTTAAACACAAAGGTTGGAACGTTGATCTTGGTTACGAATTCCAATATCGTAACAAAGAAAAAATCGACTGTGATTGCCTATCTCGTTGCAATGCTTGCGATGATTGCAACTCTTGTGGTGATAGCTGGTTCGGCGGTTCTAGCTGCAACAAAGCAACTTCACTTGGTGGCAAATCATATGGTGTTAAAGGTACACTTGATCTAGATGGTATTGGCAACAAAGTAACCACAGCTAGCACAACCAAGATCAATGCTTGCACAGCCGTTGGTGGAGCAGATGCAAACCCTGTACTTATCAACGATGGTAACTTTACTACTTACTTAGATCTTGACAGTGGTCGCATACCTAGCGCTACATCTAACAAGATCTGGGCTAACGTTGGTTACACCTGGTCTGACAGAGACTACCCTGTATCACTTGGTGCATTTGGTGAAGTGGCATTCGGCCGCAGCCATAAAGCACTTCGTATCTGGGGTATTGGCGCTAAAGCAGCTATCGCTTATAACTAATCCTCTGTTAGTTTAGTTATGTAGGGCTAAACAATTAGTACTAAAGAGGGCTCGGAGTAATCCGAGCCCTCTTTTATTTGGTAGAAAATTTAATTTTTTTTACTTTGTTCTATGCGTCTGAACGTAAGTCACAACATCTTTTACTGTTTTGAGACGCTCAGCTTGGTCATCGCTTATTTCTATGCCAAACTGTTCTTCAAGCTTCATGATTATTTCAACCATGTCGAGTGAATCAGCTCCCATGTCATTAAAGGTTGATTCCTGGCGTATCTCTTGTTTGTTAACGTTCAATTCACCTGCGATGAGATCTATAACTTTAGAGCTTGTGTCACTCTGTTCAAAACCAGCCATTATGGCCTCCTTAGATAAGTGGTGATTATTCTTTAGGTTCAATTTCACTTTTCTCTGGTTGCGCAACCAACTCTTTAAGCGCTTTCAAATCTGCTTCCTTATTAATCGATAGTATCTTTTTATCTGGATAGGCCTTATGCAATTTATCAGCAACCTCAGTCCCCGGCCCTATCTGAATAATGACATCATAATCGACTATTTTTTTTACACAATCTATCCAACCCAGAGGGGAAGTTATGGTGCGCAACAGTAATTCCTTAACCTCATCTTTGGTGCTCATAAGCACTGCATCAGTGCCCGCCATGAGAGGAATATTGAGATCCTTAAAATCAACCTTTTCTGAATACAGCCTCATACCCTCTTCTACTGGCTGCATTAATGAAGAATGCAGTCCATCTACAAACGGTAGATCTATAACTTTTTTAGCGCCTACTTGTAAAGCCTGTGCTTTAAGCGGATCAATGGATGATTCATAACCGGCAACAATATGCTCAGTCCCAGATTCAAAAATAATAATAAATGCTGGTTCTTTTGCGATAACATACGGCTTGATCAGAGTAGCAAGCACATTTTCCTCCAAACCGATGATGCGGATAGCCTTGGTTGGTGTAGCGGTAAGAACTTCTTGATAAAAACCAACATACTTTTGCAGAAGGTAGAGCATGTCAGGAAAGCTCATCCCGCCAGCGGCATAGATGGCCGCATACTCACCAGCATCATGACCGACTACAACATCGGGCTTAATGCCTTGTTCTTTGATCAGCGCAAATAATGATGAACTTACTAAAAAATTTGCTACCAATGCATGTTCTAATTTACTAATTTCTGCATCGGATGAAGCAAAACAAAGTTTAACCAAATTCATGTTAAGACAATTGGAAGCTTCTTCAAAATATTCTTGCACGGTACGAGATGAGTCATACAACTCTTTTCCCATACCAACAAACTGGCTTCCGTAACCGGGAAACAATAGTGCAATTTTCATTTAAGGCTCCTCGCATTTGATGATAAAGGCACTCATCGCGCCCTATCATATATGTGGTTGCATCGCCTCGATAAATTGTAAAAATGATGTAAGGCGACGAATACTCTCCTCTTTTTTCAACACGGCAAGAAGATCAAACACCCCTGGACTTTTTAACGTACCGGTTAACGCTAAGCGTATCGGTTGCGCAAGCATGGGTAACTTGATTCCCAAGTCATGGCTCAACTGTTTGATAGCCTGTGAAACATTGTCAGTCGTAAATACTGAAATATTTGATAAACAATCAATCAGTTGCTCCAGATTCTTCTTGAGTGTTGCCGCATCTCCCAATTGATGAATTTCTTTTTCATCAAAGGTGTATGCAGGCGTATGTAAGTGTAGCAATTCACTTACGATATCCTTAAGAGTTTTCGCCCGTTCCTTGTATAAAGCTATAAGAGAAAGGATTTGGTCAGAAGAAAAATTTTTAAGATTTTCAATTAAATGTGGTTCTACATACAGTAAAATTTGATTCAAAATTGCATCATTGCTTGCATCTCTCAGATAAATGCCATTCATCCAAGCAAGCTTAACCGGATCAAAGATTGAACCCTTCTTGCCCACCGCTTCTAAGGTAAAGAAGCTCACTAATTCATCACGTGAAAAAATTTCTTGATCGCCATGCGCCCACCCTAACCGCACTAAATAATTAAACAGGGCATCGGGTAGATATCCTTGCCCGCGATAATCCAGAGCAGCGACGGCACCATCACGCTTACTGAGGCGATCACCCGATGGTCCGAGAATAAGAGGAATATGGGCAAAGCGTGGTAGAGTGTAACCACATGCCTGGTATAACAAAATTTGTTTTGGGGTGTTAGAGATATGATCTTCTCCACGAATCACGTGCGTTATCTTCATTGCAGCGTCATCAACAACGACGACAAAGTTATACATGGGTGTTCCATCTGAACGAACTATAATAAAGTCTTCGAGCTGATCAGCATTGAAGGTCACGGTATCACGGATGTAATCATCCCAAACGATCGGACCTTTGTCGTAGGGTAATTTAAAACGAACAACGTATGGTTTTTTCAGATCTTCCGCGGAAGGATTTTTATCACGGCAAACACCGTTGTATTTAAGAAGCTTCCCTTCCGCCATCAGCTCTTCTTTGAGTGCTTGAACTTCGTCAATACTGCAGAAGCAGCGATAGGCTTTGCCTTCACGTATAAGTTGCTCAACCACTTCTTTGTGTTCCTTCATCCGAGAGGTCTGTATCACGAGCGGCTCATCACTTTCTAGCGACATCCAGCGCAAGGATTCAAGAAGGGAATCCAAGTATTCCTGTTTCGACCGTTCTCTATCGGTATCTTCGATACGCAATAAAAAGGAACCTTTGTGGTGGCGCGCAAAAAGCCAGTTGAATATCGCCGTGCGGAGGCTCCCGATATGGAGATGTCCGGTTGGTGATGGCGCAAAGCGCACACGCACTGAAGAGGGGGTATTATTTTTTGTCATAGAAAATATTTCTTAGATTGTGTTTTCTGTCCTTGCTTTCACAAGATCAAACCATGGAGAAGGAGTTGGGGATTTGCCAAACTGGGCCACGTTAGCTAGATATCTCCAAGAAATATGAGCTTTTTCTCGTTCGTTATTAACCCAATAGTATTCGCCCAAGTAGTAGAGAGCCATGTCTCGATGAGGGTTAACTTCTTCATTTGCAAGAGCAAGGAGTTCTTCTAGACCAGCCTTATTTGCTGCATCATCAGGCATATCTAGTTTCATTAAAGCCCGCTTTGCTGCATAGAGCCCAAAGAATGGTGAATCTTTTTTTAACGAGCCCAGCATTTGATTCATAACATCTACCGCTTGATTCAACTCACCTTGGTGGATAAGGGCTTCTGCTTGGAATGCTAAGAAGTAAGGGGCAAGGGTACTTTTTTTATTTTGCGTGTACCCAGTTTGAAAGGCAAGCGCTACATCCTTCCACAGCTTAAGAGTTTTTTCTTTGTCCTTACCATCGTCGCTTGCTAAGGCTTGTTCAAAGAAATCGTGACTTTCAGAAAATGCTTTGTACGCCTGTTGCTCGCGAGATGAAGAAAGGTAACTGTGTCCATAATAACCAACAGCACCAATGAGTCCTAGAGCAAAAACAGCGCCTAAAACTCTTGCTTGAAAAAACTGCTGCCAACTACGAGTTAAAAAATTGATAACCATTCGAATGCTCTCCATACATAACTTAATTAATCTGCTTGAAAGGTAGCACACTACCTCAAAAACTCAAGGCAGGCTTGGGTTATAACAAAAAAGGGATGGTTTTTCTTCCATCCCTTTTTTGTTATTTCAACTTATTATTCTTTTGGCGCTTCTTCATGCTCTTGCGCACGAGCACGTTGTGCCATTTGAGCTTTGCGTGCTTCACCACGTTTGACCGCACGCTCAATCTTGGTTGTCATTACTTTTTTGCCTTTATAATAACCGCAGCTTGCGCAAATTTGGTGGCCTAAGATAGGGTCTTTGCAGTTAGAACATGCGGAAAAAGGTTTAGCCTTGAGCCCTTTGTTAGCAAAACGGGAATCTCTACGGGCACGGGACCTTTTACGTTTAGGTACTGGCATACAATCTCCATACGGATAGCGAATTTAAAAAATGCTTATTTTCCAATCAAAAGGAACTCAAATTATATAGATGTTTAGGGGAAAATGCAAAGCCAATAACCATTAGAAGCAGACCCATCAACTTAAAAAGGCTTTGGATTGACAAGGAGAAACAAGGACTACTGATATTCACTGATAATATCCCCAGCTCCCCCCACTAACTTGGCCCCCTGCTGAATAAGTTGATGGCACCCCTCACTCAAGGAATCATCTATTTTCCCAGGAATAGCAAAAACATCTCTACCTTGCTCAAGAGCATGCTTTGCGGTAATCAATGCCCCACTTTTTGCTGCCGCCTGTACCACAACACAGCCACGGCTTAGACCAGAAATAATCCTGTTCCGTGCTGGGAAGTTGCCAGCCTGGGGCGGTGCCGCCACAGGGAAGGAGGACACCACCGCACCTCCTCTTTCTGCGATAGATTTAAAGAGAGAACGGTTGGCTGATGGATACGAGCAAAGGAGGCCGGAACCGAGAACGGCTATTGTTTTGCCGCCGGCATTAAGAGTTTCTTGGTGCACCATGCTGTCAGCACCGAGCGCACCACCACTCACTGTTACCCAACCCAAAGCAACTAATGGGGGCACTAGTTCGGCTACTGCTTGCCGTGCGTAATCGTTCGCTTTACGTGACCCGACAAACGCAAGCATGTTTTGGGTATGCCACGGCAACTCTCCTTGATAGTAGAGTACCATCGGGGGGGCATAAATTTCACGAAGGAGTGAAGGATAGTCATCATCCATTACCGAGGTTGTTTTTATTTGATACTTTTCTAGCAATACCAATTCTCGATGCAGTGCGTGAGCATCAGAAAGCCCAACCACTATTTTCTCGGCCATAACAGGAGACAATCCGAACTGATGTACCAGTTCGGGTTGAGTTACTTGATAGAGATCTGATAAGGTTTCAAACGTCTTTATAAGCCGTGAAACGGTAGCAGGACCAACACCTTCAATAAGGTTCAGATGAAGCAGCACATGATGCATCAGCAGTCACCGTAGTAGTTATTGAGCTTCGTTGTCAAATGAAGAATATGATTGGCGGATATAATCCGGCTCATTATCCTCATTTGCTGATGCTACAAACAATGACGCTTGCTGCTCACCACCTTCTAACTTAGTTGTAGGTATGGTCGTTGATGGCGATGAACCTTCTGAAGATTCTTCATCATGATGATTATTATTTTCTTCATCAAATGCCACTACATTCGATAATACCTGACCTTCATCAAGCCTAATGAGCCTTACCCCTTTTGCTTGACGACCCATGGTTCTTATCTCAGTTGGTGAAAGGCGAATAATTTTTCCGGCAGTATCGATGAGAAGAACGTTTGAGTTCTCACCAACTTTCACCAGACCTATCACAAGACCATTGCGCTTATCAGTTGGAATAGTACGCACACCATAACCACCACGGTGGGCAACACGGAAATCTTCTATGCGGGTACGTTTACCGTAGCCATGTTGTGTCGCAAAGAGTAAGTCGCGACCATCATTGATTATTTCCATACCAATCACGTAATCATCTGTACGCATTCTGATACCGATCACCCCTGCAGCTTGACGACCCATGGAACGAACTTCCCCTTCCTTGAAGTGGATACCTTGACCATGAGCAGTTGCAAGAACAATAGCATCATTGCCGCCACTGATAATGCAGGAAACTAATTCATCACCTTCATTCAGCGTAACCGCACGAATACCGGTCTGACGTATTTTCGCAAAATCCATAGCATCGGTACGCTTGATCGTACCTTGCTTGGTAACCATGACGATAAATTTATTTTCCATGCCGCGGGTACACAGAAGTTTAACCACTTGTTCGCCAGCACCTAATTGCAGCAGGTTTACAACTGCACGGCCCTTGGCAATACGTGATCCTTCTGGAACTTCAAAAACTTGAAGACTGTATACGCGACCAAGATTGGTGAAAAAGAGAAGATTGTCGTGGTTGCGAGCAACGAAGACATCTTCGATAAAGTCATCTGACTCATCAAGGTCTGCCATGCCCATCTTTCCTTTT
>JABCYS010000004.1 GCA_013290085.1 Candidatus Babelota bacterium | reverse complement strand
CATTCTTATTTTTTTCTTTTTGTTCCTTTGTTTGCACTTTTTCTTTCACGCGAGCAGCTCTACCAACACGGTCACGTAGATAATAAAGTTTTGCTCTGCGAACATCACCTTTTTGCTTAAACTGTATAGTTTCAATCAGCGGTGAGTAGAAAGGAAAAATACGTTCAACGGAAATATTATTAGCCCCAATTTTACGAACGGTAAATGAGCTTGATGCGCCATTCTTACGCATCGCAATAACATCGCCTTCAAAATCTTGTAGACGTTCCTTGTCACCTTCTTTAATACGTTGAGATACGATGATCGTATCCCCAACATTAAATTTAGGGAATTTGCGCTCGGTAACGCCAATGGCCGTTATTGTTTCTTTGGTAAATTGTTTTGCTTTCATGAGAGTCCTTAGGATCCATTTGGAGAATAGCTATTATTCTTAAAATTCAGACTTTTTGTAAAACTATCCCCCACTATAATCTAAATTTGCCTTTCTGCCAATGGATACCTGGGTCCTTATAGTCCCAAGTAGGGGTACCCTATGGTTCTCCTGAGAGGTAAGTTTTTCTTGCATTAAAAGTTCGCTCTTCAGTATCATCATTCTGCCTAGTAGGACCAAAAAAGGAGATTTAATTCCCATGATCCTGTTACTCATTTTTTCCTGTATAGCCGGCATACTGACCGTTCTTTCTCCCTGTGTTTTACCCATTTTACCTATATTACTTGCTGTCAGCATCGGCCAAGGCCGTTACCGGCCCCTTGGGATTATCATTGGCCTTGTTTTAAGTTTTGCCTTTTTTACCTTGGCCATCACATCCCTCGTCAACCTGTTGGGCATCTCACCAAATTTTTTGAGATATGCAGCAATCGCATTCATTGCTTTTTTTGGCCTGACCATGCTCTCTGAACGGCTTAATAGCACCCTTTCTTTTATTACCTCCCGCGTAGCACAGGTAGGAACGGTCATTCAGGAAAAGTCACAGGCGGCAGGCCAAGGATTTTTGAGCGGCTTTATTTTTGGTATAGCTCTTGGATTAATCTGGACACCCTGTGCCGGTCCGATACTCGCCACCATTGCAACGCTGGTAGCAACAGGTTCGATCACCGTCCAGACCGTCATTATAACGTTAGCCTATAGCATAGGCACAGGTATTCCTCTGTTTCTTATTGCGTATGGCGGCAACAAAATTCTGGGCGCTCTGCCAACCGTCTCAACCTACAGCGAACTCATACGAAAATTATTTGGCATAGTGCTGATTTTAAGCGCTTTTGCCATAGCATTTCATGCGGATGTTATACTGCAACAGTTCACCTTAAACTATTTCCCTGCGCTGCGTATTGAAACCAACAAAACAGTAGAAAAGGAGTTAGAAGCATTGAAAGTAAAAAGAACTCAGCCCCTTGCTCAGGGTGGTCAAGCTCCTGAATTTGCGGGCATAGCTGAATGGATCAACACTCCGCCACTCACCCTTGAGCAGTTGCGAGGAAAAGTTGTTCTGGTTGATTTTTGGACCTACAGCTGCATTAATTGTGTTCGCACCCTCCCCTACCTCAAACACTGGTACGATACTTATAAAGATAAGGGGCTGGTGATTGTTGGTGTACATACCCCTGAATTTGAATTTGAAAAAGCGAGCAGCAATGTCAAAGATGCGGTCAAGCGCTTTGGCATTTCCTATCCCGTAGCTTTAGACAACAAATATGCCACCTGGTTACGGTATGATAACCATTATTGGCCGGCTCATTATCTTGTTGATCAACAGGGCATTATCAGAGAGATGCATTTTGGCGAGGGAGCGTACCTTGAAACTGAAAACGCCCTACGTGCCCTACTCAACCTTCCGCCTCTCACCAAAGAAGAGAAGAGGGAAGAAAAACGAGCGGCTCACAATCTAACCCCTGAATCCTACCTGGGTTATGCAAGAGCGATAAGCTACACGCCAGAAATCAGTATTACCAAAGATCAAATAGCTTCTTATAACTACCGCCACGCACTTGCCCCTGACCACATTGGTCTTAAGGGTTCCTGGCTGGTTGCGCCAGAATCTATCCAGGCGAACAGCGATGATGCTCGTTTAACCCTAAACTTTATGGCGGGCCATGTATATCTTGTCATGGAAAGCAGTCAGCCACAGACCGTGGAGCTCATGCTGGATGAAAAACCGTTACCTTCTACCTATCAAACCGTCGACATGAAATCTTCGGGACAGATTAAGGTACATGAAGCGCGTATGTATACACTGCTTGATCTTGATCATAACGAGCGACATCTCATAACCCTCAAAGTTCCTCAAGGGGTTTCACTCTATGTGTTTACCTTTGGGCCTTAGAGCTTTTTTAAAGTTAAGAAATGTGAAGAAATCAACATTTTGACTAAGAAATGTAAGACCAAGTTGGCTATCTCTGCTTGAATCAAGAATCAGAGGACTATTAGAGCTGCAACAGTTTACTCAATAAACGTTATTGCTTGCCCTATTTTATCAGCTCGTCCTGTTCTACCAATTCTGTGAATATAATCTTCATGTGTTTGAGGCAAATCATAATTGATGACATGCGATACATCATCAATATCTATTCCCCTTGCGACCACATCGGTTGCCAACAGAACTTTAACGGTGCTTTTTTTAAACAATTCCAAAGCTCTTTTTCTCTGTGCTTGTGTTTTGTCACCGTGAGTAGTAGCAAGCATAAATCCGCGATCGCGTAATGCTGTTGATAATTTATCAGCAGCTCTTTTCGTCCTTAAAAAGATTATACTTTTTTTCAACTCTGGCTTAATCAATAGATCGTGCAACAATTCAAGTTTATTGTTTTGACCTATTTTGATAACCGTTTGATTAACGTTTTCAGCAGATTGTCTTGTTTTCACACTTATTGAAACAGGATTGCGCAAGAACCCATCCATTACCTGCTTAATATCTTTTGATATTGTCGCTGAAAAGAACAAAGAGTGCCGCTTGGGCGGTAATTTTGAAATAATATATTTAATATCATGTATAAACCCCATATCAAGCATGGTATCCACTTCATCTAGAACAATAGAAGTGTACCTGCTGAAGTTTATAATGCCGTTGTCTGCCAAGTCGATTAATCTGCCGGGCGTTCCTATTACAAATTCAGGATTCTTTTTTAATGCTTGAATTTGTAAGCCCATGTTTGCCCCACCAATGCATAACGCAGATGAAATTGCTGTTCTATTTTTAAAAAATCTGAGCTCGTTATGGATTTGATCAGCCAACTCTCTGGTAGGCGTAATAATCAATACACGATCAGTTTTTTTAGTTACAACGTTATGTACGAGGGGAATTAAAAAAGCCGCCGTTTTACCGGTGCCGGTATTTGCGGTGGCTATGACATCCTTCCCTTCTAAAATAAAGGGAATTGCTTGATCTTGAATAGGTGTTGGGGTTGTGTACCCCTTGTCCACAATATTTTGCTTAATTTGCGCTTCAATTAAAAAATCAGCGAACCTATGTTTAGGAACGTACGCTGTAGATTTTACCTGTTCTTCAACTGTTTTTATAAAAAGTGAAGGATCAAATTTTTTGACCGCTCTTCTTGAGCGACCAGAACGGAATGGGCTTGAATCAGAAAATTTTCGTGCATTTCCTGTGCCACTCTTTTTTGTGCTGTTTGATTTATAACTAGACCATTTTCCAGACGACTTGCGTCCTTGATTAAAAAATCCTGACATGGAACCTCTAATGAATGTTTTATATTACTATCTCTGAAATAATTTCAAGAAGTAATACATGATAAAAAACTATATTTTGTTCAAAAGAGGACTTATCAGCTATCTCTTGATTAAAATAGTAACGACCAACCATCATAGCACACTTTGAATAAATTTACTAGGGCAATATTTCAGATAGAAATCATGAGAAAGGGGAAAACTTATGGAAAAAGTCCTTTTAGAAGCTTAACGAGGTTATGGTGTCCCTTAGGGGACGTATTTCGAACTGGGGAGGTTAATTTTAGCTTCGACTTCAATACTCCACAAGCCCTGACCCTCTCCAGCGCACTATTTCTATTGATAAAATGACCCAACTTTGGTACTTTTTTTGAACTATTTAAAAAAGGCTTGTAATGATAAAAGTTATAAAATCAATACCTGTGTACTTCTTTCGAGAGCCATCGGGTAAAGAACCCGTTCGTGAATGGCTTTATACACTTAGCAAAGAAGATAGAAAAATTATTGGCGAAGACATTAGAACCATACAAATTGAATGGCCAATTGGGTTACCGCTCGTCGGACCTTTGGGAAACAAATTATGGGAAATTAGAAGCACTTTAAACAATCGAATCGTCCGCATTATCTTTATGTTTGATAACGGTACCATTATTTTGCTGCACAGTTTTATAAAAAAGAGTCAAAAAACACCCCCTAACGAACTAAATCTAGCGCTCAAAAGAGCAAGGAAATTATAACGGAGAAATTTATGACAAAGAAAAAACACATAGGATCTAGCTTTGAAAGCTTTCTTGAAGAAGAAGGCATCTTAGAAGAAGTAAATGCTTCAGCGCTCAAAGCAGTAATTGCTCGCAACCTCAAAGAATACATGGGGGAAAAAGACCTTACGCAAGCTGATATGGCAGAGTTATTAGGAACAAGCAGATCTGGATTAGTGCGCCTTCTTGACCCTAAAAACACTTCTGTAACTCTTTTAACACTCAACAAAGCGGCTACTGTTTTGGGTAAGAGAATCGATATAACCTTAGTTACACCGAAATCAAATCGAAGATAATTTTGCCGCTTCACAGAATTAATGTCGAAAACTTGGGCGTCCCCAATTAGAGGTGGTGGCACCCCCCTAAAGAGATTCGAACTCTTATCTCCTTCGTCAAGCATAGGTCATTGCAGGTTTTTAGGATTCCAGCCTAGCCATCGATCAAAAATAACAGCAGCAGCTGATCTAACTGAGAGGTGGTTAAATTCTGAAAACCCGCTCACGGGCACTAAAAGGAAGTCACATTTCTTGAGCAATTGTTCAGAAAGCCCTCGCCCCGTACCAAATACCAAAAGTACCGGCCGCTGGAGCGTCCATACCTTCTCCTGGTCATAGTAGGTGATAAGCTGCTGATGTTCCGTCGCTCGCGCAGAAGTTGCGATTAATAATGGACGTTTACCTTCCCGGGCTTCAATTGCCTGTATAACCTCATCGATGCTGCTGGCAAGGTGGGTATGTTTGACCGCCTCAAACCGTTCAGGGTTATATTCAGAGCCAACGTCAGTTTTCCAAAAATGTAACAATCGCTCTACCACTTTTTGCTGATCAACCAGCTTGGTAACTAAAAAGTATTCTTTCAAACCATACGTACGGGCTGAACGTGCAATATCATGAATATCCAATGAGGTTACTGAGGTCGTCCCCTCTTTTTTCTCACCCTGGTCTTTTATGATCACATCGCTATGCATTAATACCGCATAGTGTGGCGGAATAAAAGGGGCGCCAAAATTCTTTTCTTTTTCGGTCATTGGGCTGGACTTAAACCATTCAAAATGGCTCGTGATTGTTTTTTGTGCTGCTTGGGTAGCACGCCACTTTTCGATTGCTGCATGGTTACCTGAGCGCACTATCTCAGGGACTGTTTGCTCATGCCACACTACTGGTTCTGTATATTCAGGGTAGTCAACAAATGGTCCGGAGAAGGAATCATGTTCAACTGATTCTGCACGGCCTATCACACCAGGAAGATAGCGCAGGAGTCCTTCAAGAAAAATCATGGCCGGTAGATCACCGCCCATCACCACATAATCGCCTATGGAGACGGTCAGATCCGCATATTCTTGTTCAACGCGAGCATCCATGCCTTCATAGCGGGCACAGGCGAGGAGAATATGTTGTTGAGAGAGGATTTTTTCTGAAAGCTGTTGTAGTAACTTTTGATTAAGCTTTTGGCCCTGGGGAGAAAAGAATATTTTAAAGGCTTTTCCGTGTTCTGCTTCTTTTGCAGCAATAGCTTTTTCAACGATGGTTGGTTTTAAAAGCATACCACTTCCCGGACCGAAGGTTGGCGCATCAATGCGCTCTTGCGGTTGGGCAAAAGAGAAATAGCTCGCTACATCAAATGTAACGAGCCCTTTTTCGCTAGCTTTTTTTAACAGACTGGTCTGTAAAAATGGCTGAATAATTTCAGGAAATACGGTGAGTATCGAGACGTTCATGCACCTTACGCACCCTTGCGTTTGCGCTGAAGCTTCTTTACGGCATCAGTAACAATAGCACCTTTTGAAACCCACGCATTAACACGGTCTTCATGAAACTGAACCAAGACACCTTTAACCGGGTCATAGGTACCAAGATTTTCGATAAATTTACCGTCTCGTTTTTTTTGAGATTCAATTGCTACAACACGAAAAACTGGCGCACTTTTTTTGCCGATACGAGATAAGCGTATTTTAACTGCCATGTGAGAATATTCCTTCTAAAGACTTACGTACGTACATTTTTGTATTTTTTGGTTCTGTCTCTAACCGAATGGTCCTTTTCCAAATGAACCACGTCCAAATTGTTTGAATAGCTTAGCAAATTGCTGACTTTGTTCAAATCGACTCAAGAGTTGATTAACGTCGGCAACCGTATGCCCAGACCCTTTTGCAACCCGTTCCTTGCGCGAAGCCGTAAGGACTTTTGGATAATACCGTTCTTTTGGGGTCATAGACTGTATAATCGCTTTAAATTTTTTGAGTTCCAGCTCACCTTTTGCCATATCTTCATCCGAGATTTTTGGTGCTCCGGGTAAATATTTGGCTATGGATGAAAGGGAACCAAGCTTACCAACCATGGAAAGCTGATCGGCAAAATCCTGAAGAGTCATGGTGCCATTCAGCATTGAATTGGCGAGCTTTTCTTGATCATCCTTCTGAACATTTTTTTCCGCCTTTTCAATGAGAGAAAGGATATCTCCCATGCCCAGGATACGGCTTGCCATACGTTCTGGCCTAAAGGCTTCTAGATCCGTAACTTTTTCCCCCGTACCCACAAAGACTATTGGTTTTTTAAGAGCATAGCGAAATGCAAAGGCGGCTCCTCCACGGGTTTGGCTATCCATTTTGGTCATAACCGCATGGCCAAAGCCAACTGCCTGGTCAAATGATTTTGCCACCGCAAGAGATTCTTGCCCGGTCATGCCATCAAGCACTAAAAATTTATATTTTGGATTGGCGATTTTTTCAATTGCTTTGAGCTCTTGGAGTAAGGCAGTATCAACGTGTAAGCGCCCTGCCGTATCTAAGAGTAAAAGCTCATAACGGTTATTTTTGTACTGTTCTACAATCTCGTGAGCGGCTTTCACTGGATCAGAAGAGGTTGCCCTGAAAAAAGAAACTGCTGTTTTTCCGGCAAGTATTTCAAGTTGTTCTACAGCAGCAGGTCGGTAGAAGTCAACTGAGGCAACAAGGATCGAGCGGTCTTTGCCCCGCGACCATGCCTGTTCTTTGGCATAATGGGCGAGCTTGGCAATGAAGGTTGTTTTACCAGAACCTTGTAATCCCATAACCATGACAACTGCTGGTAATTGGAAGGAAAATTCTGGTTCAACCGTCTTAACCTGGCCCCCTAAGAATTGGATTAATTTTTCATGAACTACTTTGATAAACTGTTCGCTGGGTTTAAGGGATTTTAGAACCTTTTGCCCCACAACATCACTTTTTACGGAAGCTAAAAAAGAATCCACCACTTCATACGGCACATCGGCTTCAAGCAGGGCCTCTTGTACGCTCTGTAAAGCTTGGTCAATGTTCTGTTCAGTCAGGGTTGATTGGCCCGAGAGTCGAGAAAACACAGATGAGAGCTTTTCTGATAGAAAACTAAACATTCACAGTTCCTGTATAAATTTTCTTATTGTGTAATAATGGGGGTTGGGGTTTGAATAATGGTGTAGTATAAGGCTTTTTACCCCTCCCATCTAGCCCTCACCGGTTGAAAAAATCTGCTATAGGAATACCCTTTACTATAAGTATTTCTTCATCTTTGAAGAATGAAATAGCTTATGGAACCGACTTTCCCATAAGCTATAAATAGAAGCCGCTCTTGCCTGACTTACGAGTAGGAGCACCTACAGGGGTACCATGAATAAACTAAAAAAATTAACTTTACTGATGGCATTTGCCCTTGCCATACCACACCTATCTGCTGCACCCTTTCAACCGACAGCAGTCATGGGTTCGCTTTGCTCCCAAGTTACCAAGATTAAAAAGGCGATTGTTGAGCGAGTACAAAAGATACGTAAAAATGCTACGGCCAAGCGCATTGCAGATTTTTATCCTGTAACTTTAGCGGGTATTGCAATATTCATTGTCATAGCCGCTTATGCAAGATCGAGAAAGCCGGCTCCACAAAATCCGGGGTCTCATACAGGATCTAATCAAGGACCTGTAGCTGGCCCTCATAGTAATGCAGAGAATTTTACTGAACGGCCTAGGCCAGCAACATCAATTAATGCAAATAACGATATAACCATTGAATTCCCACAAGAGCAGCAAGCGCCGAATAGCCCTATCGAAAGTGACCGAGCTATTTCTCCCGGTACGGCTTCTGATTCAAGTTCTGATCCTAGTGGCCAAACATCGGATGAAGATAGCGCTCATAATCGTAGCTCAGTCAGTTCAATCATCTTTACTAAAAACTCGATAAAAACTTCTGACAAGCCAGTAACGATTCCTGAAAGGCCAGCCTTTTTAGACGCTTTTAAAGACCCCGAAGAAGATATAAGCAAATTCACAAATCTCATGCCTAAGCATACTCACAAGCTTCATCCGGCAAGACAACAACAACCGGCACAAACTGGCAAGGATACGCTTTCGGTAAGCCAAATGAGAATGGCAGACATGATTTCCAGTCCGGAAATAAGCCCAGGGGGGAAAAAGATTTTGGGACAGCGAATTCGCGCTGTCGCTAAGCGCCAAAAGGAACCTAACCAAACTCCGCCAGACATAACAAAAACTACAAGACAACAACAAGCAGATGCTGTCGCCCGTAGGCTCTTAGATTTAGAAAACCAAATCTACGATCCGAAAACAAGCCCAGCAGATCAAAAGCGTTTGAATGACCAAATGCACGATATCGCTCAAAGCGCCCGTTCACACGGAGTCTTGAAGGAAGACAGGCAACCGCAAAGCCAAACTTCATTAGATACAACAAAAACTGCTCGGCAACAGCAAGCAGATGCTGTCGAGCGTAGGCTCTTAGAGCTAGAAGCCCAAACCTACGGTGCAAGCCCAGCAGACCAAGAGCGTTTGTTTGAAGAAATGAGGGCTATCGCTATGCGCGCCATCAAAACAGATGGAGTCTTGAGACCGGAAAACGAATTTTCGGAGAACGAAGAATTTTTTGATACCCCTGAGATCACTGATGAGGATGAAGCCTTTTTGAGATCACAGCAAACTGCGAACAATACCTAACGAATTAGCAAAGGAGGCAAACACAATGAAAGCACATAAAAAACTCTTAGTAAGCATCTTGCTTGCAACACTTGTAACATCAAATTTATCTGCAGCACAAACAACATCTTCTGCGCAGAAGCAATTAATTTCCTGGTCCCAAGCCTTAGTATCACGCTTGGGTGCATTTAAAACAAAAACACAAAGTACCCTACATGAACTTGCAACACGTAAAAAGCTTCGTAAGGCTTTTGCTGTTGCACAAAAATCAATGGCATTACTAGGGGTAGCAACATTTGCTATTACAGCATGCTATCTTTTAAGTCCCAGGAAGAAAACTGATGAAGTAGACCAATCAAAAAATCCTCAAACCAATGAACCGAAATCTAACATTCGTAGAAGCGCGAGTGCATTGGATCTACAAAATTTAGTTAAACAGTATCGCCAGTATCCTGGCTTCGAAAGGTATGTCGAACAAATGTATAACCCAGAGTTGGCCGCCCTAAAAGAAAGGGAGACTGCATGCGCACAAGACAAAGCAACTCTTGAGGAAGGGCTGGCCGATATTACAACAGAAATAAGAAACCTTAGAATAGAAAGACAAAGACTCGACAAGCGTCTTCTAGGCGTTATAGGGGCACAAGTAAAATCTTGGAAGAGAAGGCCCTCACTATTAGCCGAGGGTGCCTCAACCCCAGAAAACCCAATATTAGCTGATGATATCTATCTCCCACCACGACAACAGTAAACAATAACAACATGGAGGTCATATGAAGAACCTAACTTTATTTTTAATCACTCTCACCATGGCATCAGCTCTGAGCGCCATGGATGAAAAAAAGAAACAAAAAGCATTAGAAGCATTTTATGATGCTCAAACAAAGACCGGTAAAGGTAAAGAAAAGGCTGAAAGAAATTTCGCACAGCTTTACGAACAAGGTACTGACAGTGAAACTGTGCATGCTGCCGCGGCTAAACTTGGCCTTGGCACAGAGCAGGAAAAAACTGATGCTAGAAAAAAAGCTCTAGAAATCGCTAAACGCAGAATCGCCGAAAAACAAATCCCCTCGTCTAGCTCATCAGGATCTAGTTCAGAACAGTTTGTTGATACTGTTGCGCCACTCCATCAGGCGACAGTGAAGGTGGACTCTCTTGATCAGGCTATAAAAACCTTAAAGACCGAAATTGATTTTAAAGAAACGCAGTATTCATCAGCAGGTCTTTTAGAAAAAATAGCTCTTTGGCAAGAACTTAATAATCTTAAAAATCAACTTAAACATCTTGTGATTCAACGAACAGGCGCAGGAGCAAAAAGAGATATTTTTACAGAAAAGGTTCTCGATAAAGAAGCTTTCAAGGATACTATTAAAAATATCGTACGCCTCATATGCATAAGTGATGTAATCATCAAAGAATATTCGGCTGAAGAATCTCAAAATGCCATACACAAACTTGATGGACTCGCAAATTCTTTTAACTCAACACTTACACAACTCACGGAGAATCACACCACCACTTTTGAAAGCGATGCTCTTGCAACTATAAAAAATGAGTTCTTTAATGCGCTAGTCATCTTGAAAAATCTTTATAGCCCTATTTCTATCACTCTGCATAATTATGAAGATTTTGATGAAATGACTGGCCTTGAAGCTATGAAACCATTCCAGGTGGCAGAAGAAGATTGGACTCCGCAAGATGAGCAAAAATTAAGTGCTCTTAAACATAGTGTAGAAGCTGAACGACAAAAACGCTTTGCAGCCGCACGAAATGCACAAGTCCTACAACTAAAGGCAACTATTACAAAACTTGAAAGCGTTAACCTTTAATCAAACTCTAAACATTGTGCCGAAGGAAAAAGGCTCTAAAATATTGGATGAGAGCGCCTATCGCTCACCACGACAACAGTAAACAATAACACTATGGAGATCATATGAAGAACCTAACTTTATTTTTAATCACTCTCACCATGGCATCAGCTCTGTGCGCCATGGATGAAAAAAAGAAACAAAAAGCATTAGAAGCATTTTATGATGCTCAAACAAAGACCGGTAAAGGTAAAGAAAAAGCTGAAAGAAATTTCGCACGGCTTTACGAACAAGGTACTGACAGTGAAACTGTGCATGCTGCTGCGGCTACCCTTGGCCTTGGCACACCACAGGAGAAAACTGAGTCTAGAAAGGCGGCTCTCGAAATAGCTAAGCGCAGGATTGCGGCAAAACAAGCCCCCTTGCCTGGTTCAGGATCTAGTTCAGGGCAGTTTGTTGATACTGTGGCCCCTCTTTTTTATGCCGGCGCCGAAGCAACAGCTTTAGCAAAAGATAAAGGGACGTTAGAAAAAGACATTGCTACTATTCAGGAACAATTGGCGGCAACGCATCCACTTAACATTGTTCAAAGATTTGACCTTGGGTTACAGCTACAAGAAAAGCAGGGAATGCTACGCGCTTTATCCATTCGCCATGCTGCTGCCAAAGCGAAGGCTCAAAACGCCGTCTCCTACGTTCAAGGTAAAACTGCTCTAAAAAGCGAAATGAAAAACCTCATAGAACGGCTTAACAACGTCCAACTTGATACATCGGCCAACGCCAACCTTACTACTTTAGAAACAACATTTATAGAACTACTCCGCAATCTTTTTGAACAATACGATGTTTCAAATCCATTTGAAGATGCAGCTTTAAAAACAATGGAACATGAATTTAATAGCGCCATCTCCGCCGCACGGTCATTAAGCGCTTTCAACCAAGGGGAATTCGACCAATTGGAAGCAGAGCGATTAAACATACAAAGAGAGCTCGACATTGTTCTCAACCTTCCTCGTACCACGGAAGAGGAAGAATCAGCATACAAGCAGGCTTTTCACGACGTTGCAACAAAAGATTCTAAGCTCCGACAGGCAAAAGCCAAATTAGAGAATTATAGAAAGCAATTTAAAACATCGCTTATAGCCTTAAGACAAACCACAGCCTCTCAAGAACTCTAAAAACAGATAGTCTTTTAAACTAAAAAGGGGCAGTCAAAAAATATGACTGCCCCTTTTTTATGCTCACAAAAAAGCCCAAACTGTAATAAAATTTACTTCTTTTCAGACTTGCTTTGCCTAGCCACGATCGGCGATGCTATACTTAACTATTGTAAGGCTTTGATCACCGATATCTTTTGGATTTGGCTATCGATAAAAAGCTGATAAGGGACAAAACTTTCAGAAGAGTAATGATGAAGAAGAGTGTTTATTGTAGCTTATTACTCACCGTGATGCTGACAGCTTGCGGGCAAACTCAAGAAACTGTCCCGCCATCTCAAAAAAAGAGAATCCCTTTAGTAAAACCGTTCTTACGAAAATTATCCGTAGCTCTCGGTACAGCAGGCTTCTTCGTAAGTTATTTACTTTATAAACAATTCAAGAACTCGCCACCTGCCAATATCCCCCATCTATCACCAACCCTCTATGACACTCGCCTACCAATCCTTCTTTTACCCATTTCCCCAGAGCCGCCACTCCTCGAAATTAATTCTCCTCCCCATCAAGCAACAATCTCGGCCGAGCAGGACCCTTCGCCCATCATTTCCGCAATCCCTGCTCTACCCTCCAACCTTACCGCATTAGCTCGATCGCCTTCTCCAGCAACACTCTCTGATGAAACTCCTCGATCAACAGCTTCTGATTCTTCAAGTCTTGGACGATCTTCTTTTGATTCGGACGGAACTCAATCAGGCAAAGATTCCCCACGCCCAGAACCACCTCATCCCGTAGAACTTGTTTTTTCGGTAGAACCTGCACCAAAAACCTCAGATATCGTTCCCTCACCTCAACCGTCCCAGGAAGCTCTGCACCCAGCAGCGCAAATCCTTGTGCCGCTCATCCCAGATATACAACCAGTTGCCGCGCACCCTCAGGCATTATCTCCGCAGGCAATGCCGAATGAAACTCCACGGCCACAGACAGCTCATTCATTGACTAAGGCACGAATATCTCAGGACGCGGTGGAGACAGAATTAGTGCCTACCGCGTTAGATGATTCCCCGCATTTAGATGGAGATCCCATTTTTGCAGGGTTGTATGCAGCAGCAGAAAATAGTCTTGGAAGGCCTTTGAAGGGGGAAGTTCGCCTTACACGGCAAACTTCAAGGAGCTCGCTCACATCTTCTACCCCTGAAAAAACAAATTCGCACAAAAAGGAGTTGGTAGCTGTCTTTAATGAGCAACAACTTGTCACGCACTTTCTTACCGAACTCATAAATACCGGCAACATTACCGATCATTGCGGGCATCCCCTTTTACAGAGAATCATGCGAGATGAAGCGTTTAAAGCAGTATGTAAAGCCCTTGGTGTAAACAAGGCAGAACAACCTACGACATCAAATCACCAGCCAACAGTCTTCCATCACATACTCCCTTTGCGAAAATCAAAGGAAAAACTTATCCCAGAACGACCTCGCTCCAAACCTATCATCCAAAAAACTTCCGCCCTTGAGGAAGCAGAAGCCAGAATCCTCGATGTTGTTATAGCTGTGCACAACAACAAAGCTCCTGTGACCGAGCTTGAAAATATTATTAGGCACTACGGCCCCATGGAAAATGCACTTATCTATGCCTTGGCTCAAGAATTTGCTCCTGAGAAAATGCGACGAGGACTTGTCTCCAGAGCGGTAGGTTACTTACTCAAAGAACATAACACTCTAGCCACCTTAGAAAAGCATACTGATATAACAGATACTGAGATTTATCAGAGCCTCTTTCTTACCTTGCAAAGTTCTTTATATTCTTCTGAACAATCATTACGTAATGTTCAGAATCGAATCGCCATCAACAATGCACTTGTCATCCTTAGCGCGCAAAAATCAAAACTTCTTTCTGAGCTTGCCAACCAAAAAAAAGAGCTTGAACGTGTGCTCCTCCACTGTGTAAGAGCTCGATGCAAGGTAGCTCTAGAGCTTGAAGTTTTACGACTCTTTGCCAACGCCTAACCTTTTGCTTTTTTATGCAATCTTGCCTATTCTTTTTTTAACACTGCAAAGAGAAACGCAACCACTCACCAAAGGAACTCCCATGACAAAGTTTTTCTTGTTCTCCCTCACCTGCGTCTTCGCTCTTCACGCCATGGACGGCAAAAAACGTGCTAACAGCTGTCCCCCTGCCAAAGTACAAAAAGTACAATCTGTACGCAAACCCCCCTTACTCGCTCCTCCGCAACCCGCCACCTCTCCACAACAATCTACCACACCGCGCACCCCTCGCTATTCCCAAGCAGAAAAGGATGCGGCTCTTGCAACACTCCTGGACAGAATAGAAAAAGAACAACACGCATACCCGCATGAACAAACTTCCCAGGATGATGATTTGTTGGCGTACTTACTCAAGCTCGAGCAAAGAGAAAAGAAACTCGTGCTAGAAAGAAATGAAGTTATTTTTGAGCAACAAATGCTCACCGAACAACTCGCGCATGCAGGGGCATTAGGGCATCTCATTGCCTCTCTACGAGGACGAAAAAATTCGCTCAGCAAAAGAAAGGATTTGCTCGATCAAGAAATTGCACAAAAAAAACTTGAGCGTTATGTACTCGCAAAAAAACTGGATAGTGAACAAAACAAACTTCGCTTTGAAAATAGCGAATCATCTTCAAGTTCTAGCTCACAGAACTAGTTTTGCCCCTTCCTTTCGTAAAAAACTAGCCTATGGCCTACCAAATTTGATATTATGCAAAAAGCGTAACCTTTAAAGTTTTTTGGAGGAGGTTCTTATGCGTACGTTTCTTTTCGCTCTTTATTTACTTTTATTTCTACCGAGTACCGTAATCATCGGCATGGCAAAGGAAGAAAAATATCCCGATATTTGGGCAAAACTTATTCGCATTTACACCACACCAGAAAATGAGTGGGACAGCGAATCTTGTCAGAATGACTGCAATCTAGCCCGCATACTGGTTGAAAATCAATTACTCAACGAAAATTTTAGAAGTGATCCTGTCCTTTGGGCAATTGCAGCATCACTTAATCCCAAACAAAATATCGCCTATTGCCAAAAGGCTGTTGCTCTTTTGAAAAGTCCTTCTGGGTTTTTAGCCGCCCGACGCACCACGGTTACCCTTTCTCGAAGAACGCAGGCAGAGGTTGACCGACGTGCCCACCTGTTCGATGCTTTGGAGGCCATGAAAGAGGAGATCAAAAAAAAAGCAGAGGCCTTACAAGAAGAGGTAGAAGATGTCTCTAAATATAAACAACCTCTTGCACGAGACGTCCTTTTGTCGTCCGAAGGAGCAGCAGAACAAAGAAGGGCATTAATACAATTAATGGAAGCATCTTTATTGCACGCAGCTATTGAAATCTATGAACAAAATAAACCTCAATCCCCACCAAGAACTCTTTTCGGAAGGTTACTCGGCCAGTCATGACTAAAAAATCGCAAAGCATAGACGCCTATCGTCCCAAAGTTCTCGTTATCGGCGTTGATGCCCCTTACAATAAGACGGCAAACATTGATTCCTATTTTTCTGAATTTCTCAACCTGGTCGCTTCAAATGGCATCATCTACGATGAAGCGATATTTATAAAACTACGAGAGATCGAATCTGCTACCTTCCTCACGAAAGGTAAGTTAGAAGAGGCACAAAAGATCTGCCAAGAAAAAAAGATTGATGAGGTCATTATCTCAGAGCCCCTTACTGCCATGCAGGAACGCAACCTTAACGAGATTTTTGATGCGATAGTTTTTGATAGAACACGGCTCATCTTAGACATTTTTGAAAAAGCAGCGCTCACTTCCGAAGGAAAAACACAAGTTGCTATTGCCTTATTGCAGCATAAAAAATCTCGCCTTGCCGGCAAAGGTGTTTTCATGTCTCAGCAATCTGGTGTTATTGGTGGCAGAGGTTTTGGTGAAACAGCTAAGGAGCGAGAAACGCGCCACATCGAAAATCAAATTCTTAAACTGCGCCGTGATTTGGAAAGGTTTCAACAATCCCGTGCAACACAACGCAAGCAGCGGCTTTCACGAAATATTCCGCTTCTCTGCTTGGTTGGTTATACCAACGCAGGAAAATCAACCATTCTCAATGCACTTACCAAAAGTGATGTCTTTGCTGCCGACCGGCCCTTTGCAACGCTTGATACGACAACACGAGAACTCTATATCGATAGCAAGAAAAAAGGAGTTATCTCTGATACGGTTGGTTTTATTCAAATGCTCCCTCACCACCTTATCGAAGCATTTAAATCAACACTCTCTGAACTACAATACGCTGATTTATTGTTAGAAGTTATAGATCTTGCAGATCCTAACTGGGAGTCGCACATAAAAATAGTAGCCTCTATCCTGGAAGAACTGGGCGTACAACAACAAATCCTCTATGTCTTTAATAAGGCAGATAAGGTAGCCGATGTTGATGCCCTTAGCGGAGCACTCAGCCGGTACCAGCCGCATGTTCTTGTTTCAGCTCTCTCCAAGGAAGGACTTGGAGAACTCATGGATTTTTTAGGAACGTGGGAGAAGAACAGAGAAGCATTTTCTCATCCTGAAAAAAAGTAGCCGTCCCTATCATAGTTGAACCGCCAAAATCTTTTCGATCGCCTTCTTGCTAGCTTCATTTGCAGGCTTAACTGCTTGTAGCTCTTGTTGTAGCTTTTTGAGTTGTGGTTTTGTCGCAGGATCAGCCCGCATTGCGTTAAAGAGTTTTTCCGCATAATCTGGATTGGTTTGTATTAAGCTGAGTATTGCGGTAGCGGCCTCGTCAAAGCCCTTGCCCTTTGCAACAAGTGCTGTAAACACCGCGAGCACACCATATTCCTCACCCACACCATATGTCTCACCCTTGATACTTGCAGACGCAGCAGCTATGGCCTCATGAATGCCCTCGCCCTTTTCAACAAGCGCTCCAAATACCTCAAGCGCTGCAGAGCTATTTTCGGTTTTCATATCTGCAACCGCAGCAGCCAGGGCCTCCTTCATACTTTGGCCCTTTTCAACAAGTGCTTTAAATATCTTAAGCACTGCGTATCGATCTTCCTCGCTGGGGCTTTGCATATTTGCAGATGCAGCAGCTATGGCCTCTTTAATACCTTGGCCCTTTGCAACAATGTTGCTCAATAGCATAAGCGCAGCGTATCGAACGTCAGCTTTGGGGTTTTGCATATTTGCAGAGGCAGCAACCAGGGCTTCCTTAATACCCTGTTGTTTGTATCCAATAAGTGCTCCAAATAGCTCAAACGCGCTGGATCTCACATAATCGCTGGGGCTTTTCGCACCTGCAGATGCAACAGCTATGGCCTCCTTAATACCTTTATCCCCTTGAATAAGGTTAAAAAATAGACTTCTCGCTTTGCTTATAGTGCTTTCGTTGGAGCTTTGCATGCCAAAAACAGCTGCTGCAATCATCTTATCCTCATCTAGATCAGTAAAAGCGTTTGAGAAAAAACTACAGATAGCGGCTTGAAACGTTTCATTCTTATACAGCTGTTGTTGCTCTACCATATCCTGAAAAGTTTGCGCAAACCTAGTTCCGAGCAAATTTTTATATGTCCCAAACTCTCCATAACTCACATCAACACACAATTGGATAAAGGAATGGATCTTTTGTAGTGAAACTTGGCTTGGACTACTGAGCGGCCAGGTGAGAACCACCTTTCCTCTCGCAACATCTAATTGTGATGATAAGGTGAATCCCAATTTTTGGGACACCAACACCGCTAGATCAATAAAAGGCCATCTATCGCGAGATTCACCCATAAATTCGACCGTTAGAAGTGCACTTTTTGTTTTTAAGTTGTAGGCAAGTTGTGCCACGGCACTGTGATTCCTTAAAGGCAAGTTGTAATAGTAAATAACCTCTTGCGGCGTAAATGCCATCCCAATGAGCATAAATCGAGTTGCTTGAGTTTCTTGCGATAGCCTAGTGCTAGCACTAACTTCTTTTTGAATTTCCTCTTGCAGAGCTACCACCAACGGTGGAACTTCGACCGTCTTGTTTGCCTGAGCAGATAAATAAGAAGTCTCAGCCAAAAGGCTTTGGTGAATAACACTAAAGACATCTTCTAAATGAATGACCGGTGAAGCTCCACGCTCGAGCAGCGTTTTGCTACCAAGTGTAATAGCCATAACATTAACTCTTGCTGAAGGTCTCAGTGTTTCAGGCGTTAAAGGCGCCGTTGCTAATTTATCCTTTATAAAATTTCTATGCGCATTAAGGCCAATATTCTTCTTTGCCTTAACAGCACTTAGTACCTCTTCACCTTTTTGTATAGTGGGCATGTCAAGCCAGGCACTGTAAAGGTTAAAATACTGCTCAATGAGCATTTTAAAATTTTTAATTTTGTCATCAACTTTATACTGTTGACTGGCCTCTAATGATTTAATAGACGTATCAAATCGATCAACAAGTAATTTCATCACTGCAATGGTTGCATTTTTACCTAAATCAGTTGCTGCTTCATAATCATTCCTAAATTGCTCACTCGTAAAATAGGCAAGGATGGTGGTGAGTTGTTTGAACTGAGATTTAA
>JABCYS010000003.1 GCA_013290085.1 Candidatus Babelota bacterium | reverse complement strand
TTCCCTCTCATCTATGCATTTTCGTAATGCAACGTCAGTCACAGGATGCTTAGGATGCTGTTGCATGCCAAAACACAAAGTTGCTGAGAATAGAGCGGTAAGTACGAGTTTGTTGGCAATATTTGAATGCTTATTCATGAGTTGTATCCCTTTTTTATACCATTCCATTTTTTATCTTTTCTATTCTATTTGAAATATTAAAATTGTCAAAAGGTCAAAGGCTGTCCAGATAGCGACTGGGACCGCTTTTATAGGGGGGATTTTAAAGAGATATTAGAGCCTGGCTGAGCCTATTCAGGCTATCACCGGCATTTGAGCATATTTAGGGGACCAGGACGGGTAACTGCAGTCCTCCCCTTCTGAGGTTATAAAAAGCTGTTCTTTGGTCAGCAAATTAAAGACGGCCAGCCGGCTTTTGCCTTTGACCTCAGCAGAGTAGGAAATAAGGTTCCCACAGGGAGACCAGCTGCAATCATCCTTATTGCTCGGGTCAGAGGTTAATTGACGGTGCTGCTGAGTTGTTACATCAAACTCAAAAAGCTGCATTATTTTGTTGACCATCTTGGTATACACCAGCTTATTGGAAGACGGATTATAGCTCGGGCTTGTAGCATAACCATCCTGGGTAAGCCACGCTGTCTTTTTATTTTTAAAATCATACCAGCAGATGTTGGGCTGCCCATTTTTTGAAGCATCTGAGGCAAAAAACAGGGTATTGTCTGGCCCCCAGCACGGAGCAAAGTTATTCCCGGCATTTGAAGTTAATCGTTTAAAGCATGCTTGCTGAGAATAGGGGTCAAAAAAATAATGGTACAACTGACTGGTTAGATGAGGCCTGTGTGAAGCATGGGGCGCTCGTGAAAGGCAATACACTACCTCCTTACCTTCTGGAGAGTAGGAAACTTGCATGTTTACCCCTTCAAAATCAGATACTACTTTGCGCTTTCCCTTCATGTTGACCGCGATAAGACGCACATTCGTTTTTGTATATTCAGAATAAAGAACCATCGGATTTTGCAGGTCACGGTTCCAGCGAGGAGAAACACTAATGGTTGGACTTGCTACCAGCAACTCTTCTGAACCACCTTCAGTATCGGTAGCGTCTCTGATGTAAATATATTTTTTACAGTTTCTTCCACGACGACACACTTCTTTGCCATACACAACCTTGGTGGAAAAAAAACCAGGTGTCCCTGTCAGAGCTGGCCAAAGCTCATCAGCAAGCGCATGCGCCCAGCCGCGCTTACTCGATCCTAACTTAGCTACCTTCTTGCCATTAATCATGTTGGCCGTTGTGGTGTCATATAAATGCCATTCATAGCCAGAAGAAGACGGCTGTAGGTACACTACCAGCGGATATCCTTTTTCAAACCACTGACGAACCTGATTTTTTGAAGATAATGCATCAACTGTTTCGATATCGACAGAAAACTGCCCGGTAAATTCAAGATCTTTTTTTACTTGCTCACTTACGACTGTTGCATCTTTATCTGCTTTGAGCAGACCGATAAGGATAGACATTTTTTTAAATTGACGAGCATTTACTTCCTCCAAAGCAACCTGTTCAACAGCGTGAACAGCGAGCGTTACGCACAGCGCTAACGTACAAAATATTTTTTTCATAAATGATGTCTTTCAATGAAAGGGGAGAATTAATTCTTTGCCGTAGGAACTTTTAGGGAACTGCATAGTAAGTAATGCATGACGCACCGAGGCATCAAATGCAACTATCTGAGAAGATTCTTCAAAAACAATATCTTCTGCCTTCCCTTTCCAATCAACTAAAACACGAACTTTGCATATTTTATTCGTAGCAAGTCCAACGGGAGGACGCCATGCTTGCTCTATCTCTTGCAGCAGCTCTTGCCGGAGCTCTAACGCATTCAGATCTTGCTGGCCTACATACACTGCTTCTTCATCAAAGAGGTCAACTACTTCTGGTTTTATTGTCTCTTCTTTTGGTTGCGCCGGTTCTTGTTGTGCAACAATTTTTTCTTCTGATTTTGGCTCATCAATTTTTTTTGCAACATCCGCCTTCTTATTTTTTCCTTTTTTTTCTTCGGCTTGAGCAAGAGCTGTTTCAGGAGTTTTTGCCAATGCTTTTTCGAGCGCGTTCTTATTTTTTGTTTTTGTATTTTTATTTTTCGCACTTTTATTCGAAGAGTTAATTACCTTTAAGCGCGAGGAGCCACTCTTGGCATTTCCGGCTACTTGGGCTGTAGTAACTATTTTTTGTGTAGCAACTGTTTTTTGAAATGGTAAAAAGAGAACGGTCATATCTTGCGCATCTAAGTTGAGGGAGTAGGTAAAGTTTTCACCTTTATAAAAAAACAGGATAAAAAAAAGCAAAGTGCTATGCCCGAGTGCACTCAGGAGTAGGAGCTTGGATAGAAAGGTATAGCGTTTAGGCCACCCGATGCGTTGCCAGAGCAACATACTTAATACCTCCGACACACTTAATTTGATCAACTATTTCAATGACCTTGCCATAATTTACTGCGCGATCAGCTTTTACAAAAACTGTTTTATCTGTCTGGCCTTGTGTCTTACTTTTTAATTTACTCAGCAAAGCATCTTGTGTCATTGCGGTATCATTTAAATAAAGTTTTTCCTTAGATTTGGAGTCTGCCGCCTTCTCGATATAAACCACTAAGTCTTGTTTCGCATCTTTTGTCTCTTGTGATTGTCCTTGGGGCAACTCAACTTTTATCCCATGCTGCAACATGGGTGTTGTCACCATAAATACCACCAGCAACATCAATGAAACGTCAATCAGGGGGATAACGTTTACTTCAGGTAATGTTGTGTGGCGAGGACGTCGTCGTGGCGATAGCTTCATAAAACCCCTACTGTATAAAAAGTTGTTTAATGATCCAGGTATAGCGATCTGCAAACACAGAAAGTTGGTATTCGAGTTTGCGGTTTTGCACTGTCAGATAGTGGAACATCAGGAACGCGGGTATGGCAACTACCAACCCGGCAAGCGTGGTGATCAAGGCTTCGGCAATACCGGGAGCTACGGTTGCTATGTCAGCCGACTGAAATTCACCAATGCGAACAAATGCATGAATAAGTCCCCAAACAGTACCAAAAAGACCTATCAATGTAGCAACTCCTGCACTGGAATAGAGGATGGGCATATAACGTTCTTCTTGGAGTACTAGTTCATCGAACGTTTGATTGATATACCCTTGGACTCCCTCCCATTCGCGTACGGCAACATAAGATTGGTCTTGTTCGCGGCGTTGAACGAGGCCTTTTAGGAATGCGAGGTTTTGTGAGAGGAAATAGCCGGGCAATGTTTTTGAAATTTCAGTGGCAAGATTAACCAGGCCGTGTAAATCAGGGATCGTTTTTATAGCACTAATTGCTTGGCGCATTTGTTCTCGCTTTACCCGCAGTAAAATGAGTTTATAGAAAAAGATTGTCCAACAGGTAATTGACATGCCAAGCAGCGTCAAAAGTACTAATTTACTTACCGGGTCTGCCAGCATTATAAGTTGCCAAAGAGCATTGCCTAGAAATATTTTATTCATACTAAAACCTTTCACTTTTTCAGAAAAATATGCTGAAGCATTGTATCGCATAGTTGCTGTTAACTCTAGTCTATTGCGTGCTGAGAAGACAATGTTTTAGAACGATCCTGCCCCTAGACCGCATATTCTTGTCATAAAAAGACATGTGATTTTATGTTCTAGCAAAAGTAAGCAACTGCGAAAAACTTCCGTGATCAGCTAACTTTAGAGATTCTATGTATTGTTTTCGTACTGAAGATGCTTTTTGTAAATTTTGATGCATCCCCCAGCTAAATCGCGCACCTCCCTGTTGCACAATTAAAAGATCGGCAATTAATCTTGCATGTCTACCATTTCCATTTGGAAATGCATGAATCCATGTTAGGCCATGGTGAAGTCTTAGAGCGACTTCATCTTTTGGATATGTTGCATGCTCTAATTGATATTGGGTGTTATCGCAAAGTTCTTTTACCTTTGTAGGAATTTGCGGCCACTGGATGCCAATGTTTTTTTCTGTGGTCCGAAATTTCCCTGCCCATTTCCAGGTTTCATTAAACATATGTTCATGAAGACTTTTTATAAAATCTATTGATAAAAGCTCTTTTTGCTTAAAAGCCCAATCTTGAGCAACAAGAATATTTCTTTCTTCCCAAGCATTTAATTCTTCTTGAGTAGTAATATGACTTGGGATTAAGGCAGCTAACTCATCGAGTTCTAGTGGAGTAGCTCCCTCAGGATAATTAAACTTCATCATCAATCCACAGGTTTTTTGTTGGCCCCTGTAAAAGCTCCTTAATAAGGTCGGCCTCTTGCTGTTTAAGCTGTTTTGGACTCAGACCCTGTTTTTCAAGTTTCATTGAGTGATTGATTAAGGCGATCTTCTTTTTTGCTCTAGCCATGGCCTGTTGTTCTAGTACTGCATCAAGCGATTCTTGGGGAACGAGACAATAAACAAGCTTACAACCCATTGCTTGAGCAGCCTGATCTAAGGTTTCTAGGGTAATGGCCCCTCTCCTCTCATTTCGTTCAAGGATTACAATATTGGCCTTACTACAACCAAGGCGGTTTGCTAATGCATAACCAGACATACCCAGCGCCTCTCTTATAGTTCTTATCCACCCTTTAGGGGGAGCGGGTCTTTTTGAAAGTTCTAAAAAACCACTTAACCTTTCTTGTACTTGTTCTCGCATTAATTTTTTGAAGCTATTAGTCATTTTAAACACCTATCTTTTTTTGTATTTAAAGGAAAGCTATAACTTAACATTTTTTAGAAAAAAGGAAAGCTATAGCTTTCCTAAATATAGCTCAAAAAAGTATTAAAAATTCAACAGTTCCAAGCTCTCGCTGATAATTAAATTGTCTAAAAAGCAAAATCTTAAAAACCATACAAGATTAATCAGCACCCATGCTGAAACGAAGGGGGCTGCGCAGCCGGATCATTCTTGACAAATAGAAACGGCAACCACTTGATTCAGGGCCTAGAAAAGGCATACTAAGCTTACTAATCAAGCAAAATGGGGTAATCACATGAACAGCATAATCATACGTACTTTATTACTTTTCTCCCTGGTGGCGCCCTCTATGACTCTCCCGGGCACCCCAAGCCATGTCAAAAAAGTTGCTCTGAAGAAAAAGGAAAAGGAGTCTTCACTCAAGGCTCTGTGGAACAAAGTAAAGAACGAAATAACCGCCCCTCGTGTTATTTTTGGCAGCATGATTCTTTACCTAGTCATATATGCCATCAAAGAGTCATTAAGCCAAAAAAATGCTTTTCCGGGTACCGGCCATGGGCTACAACCTCAAAACCCAAGCGCTGACGGAAATCAACCCCTCTTGCTGCAATTAACGAAACGCCAAACAAGAGAAGTAGTAACTCTACAAAGAGGTACCCTTGTCAACCCTCAACGCGCGGATGACGAAACATGTGGCTACCATGCGATAAAAAATGCGGTAGCACTTGGCAATGATGAGTACAGAAACCTTCTTAATGAACACACCCCTATAAATGACTGGCGAGAGGCGATAATCGAGCTTGCTCAACGAAGAAATGCCGAACTTGCAGAACAAGGCTTACCCAGAAATGATCCGTCTTATCACCCCGTTGACGGTTCAGATCTAGATCAACATGGCATTGAACATATAATTGATGAAATTAGGGCTGATAATACTAGTCCGCTTCCTATGCTACGTGATGGAGACATTATTGAAGTTGTTACTAGACCTGAACAGCTGCAAGAACCCGACCTTATTAATCAACAAAAACTTGCTAACCTACGCGCCCCAGGAACTGTTCGCGTAATTTTACAAGTCCAAGCTCCAACAAGAAAAAAAGGCGTGACGGCAGGTCACTGGATAGCGGTTGTAATCAGACGTAATGAGGGTCAAGTCACCTATGAATGGGCTGACTCACTTAATAACATAAACTACCATTACCCTGAGCTCAGAGACCTCATGGGAGTAGTAGAAGGTATCGCCTAACTAAGATTTCTCTCAATGGGGGTTCTTCATGATCATTACAAAAAATCGTTTCATCCTTAACAGTTTATTACTTTTTTCCTTGGTCACTGCTCCGGTGATCACCCAGGGTATGGTTCCAAATAACACCACCGATGCGCAATCCACTTCTTACGCCAACACCTTACCTACCCTACACACGGTAGTTTTTTGTGTGGCTCTTGGTGCCGCTCTTACCTTTGTCGCTCTACGTATTCATAAAGCACTAAAGGCTAAATCATCTCCCTCTGTCCCAGCAATTGTTACCTTCAAACGAGTGCAAGCTCAGGGACAAAAAGAGGCAACTTGCGGTTATCATGCATTAAAAAATGCTATTGCGCTTGGCGATGAGCAGCACCGTCATCTTCTTACCGATTACAATTTTACTCAGCTCCACATTGATAAGGGTGGTGTATGGCGCCAACTCATCATAGAGATGGCAAAGGAACGCAATAACCAAATAAAAAGCAATGATCCCGCTATTAAATATAGTACCGATGGCGTAGACCTCGATGAACATGGTATTTATGCCATACGAGAAGAAGCTCTTTCTCTTCTTCCTGCCAATGCCAGCTTTACCGTCATATCTGACGTAAACAATATCAAAAAGGGGCAATGTCGCGCTCTCAGAGAAAAAGGTACACACCGCATAGTTTTAAGAGTCGGTGGCGGGCACTGGATAGCTGTTGTAATCAAACGCGATAAGAAACAAGCTCTCTACGAATGGGCTGACTCGGGCAATCATGAACATTATCAAGAACTTGATCGTCTTATGCAGGCTGTAGAGATTAAAAAACCTTAATTTTTTTATCGAGGGCTTTTTTAGTCGCGCTTCTTTCTCACGCGGAACTTTTTAAGAATCTGTTGTTTCAAAACTTTTTTATCCCGTATCCCCTTTTCCAACTGCAATTCATAAGCTTCCATGAGCATCTGTCCCATCTGAGGGCCTGGCTTGATCACATCCAGCAAATCTCTTCCTTGTAGCAGTGGTTTTTCCACAGCAGTGAGCACCTGCGCTTCATCAGCTTTTTTCAGGAAAAGATCGATATCTTCAAACGATTTACGCAGCGGCGCACCCTTCTTTGGATTGCGGCCTCGCTTATCAGCTAATGCCAGAAGTGCCAACTCTTGCAAAGTAATCGGCGCTAATTTGCGGGCAAGTCTTTTATAAGCAGGAAGCTTGGCGTTAGCTGCTGCAAGTTGTCCGGGCATCATGTGGTGTTTTATCAATGTGCACACTGAATCAACAAGTTCTTTGTTGCGTGTTATGCGACGTAATAATTTTTTAGTGAGTGGAATACCCGCTTCTGAATGTCCTCGGCTTACCAGTTTCCCCTCTTCTTCCTCAGTTACTTCCACTTTACCTAAATCATGACACAATGCGGCATAGAGAATTAAAAGTCTTTGCCCGTCATTTTCATAAGAAAGTTGCGCGGCTGCATCAATTGATTGCATGGTGTGTTCAAACACATCGCCTTCTGGATGCCAGTCTGGATTTTGTTGAACACCGATAAGGTTGTAGAGTTCTGGAAAGATATCGCGAAGGCGACCAATTTTTTTTAGCCATACAAATGCTTGTGATGGTTTTTTTGATGTGAGGAAAAGTTTTCTCAATTCTTCATCTATCCGTTCTACCGAAACTTTTTTTACCGACATTTTTTTGCACACATCGTTTAACTTTTTATTAGGGTGCATGTTGAAGCGTGCAATAAATTGCATGACGCGAAAAAAGCGTAGCGGATCTTCCAAGAATTTTTTTTCATCACAGGCTCGCAATATTCCTTTTTCTAAATCTTGTAATCCTTTAAAAGGATCAATGAGCTCAAAAGAAACAAGATCTATGCCCATTGCATTGATGGTGAGATCACGACGCCTAAATGCTTCTTTCATACTCATAAAAGGATCGATGGAGACTTTTGGTTTTCTTCCTGCGCCTTCAGTTCGCGGCACGGACCAGTCCATAGCAAGACCATGGACACGAAGTACGCCATAGGATTTGCCAACCAGACTCACCGCGCCATATTTTTTTAAAATAGATTCTAATTGCGCAAGAGTAAGTTGATGCACTTCAACATCAAGATCTTTCACGGGTAAGCCTAGGAGTATGTCACGTACTGCACCACCAACAAGCAACGCTTTTCCACCAGCGCGGTCAATTGTCTCAATAATGTGTGCAACTTTTGGCTGCTTACTCAGAATATCTCGCACTTTTTTTTGAATTTTTTTGTTCAGAGCTATAAACTTCATCTTCTCCTGCCTGTCCTACAAAACTATAAAGGAACATCATGTATTGTTTTATACTACTTTGTCTTCTCTGTTCAGCTCAGTCTATCAACGCAGAATTCTCACTCAAGAATATCGTCTCATACGTTCTTCCTAAAACACAAGAAGAGTTAGTGAATTACGATCATTCATTCGAACCCCATGGCTCATTGGAGGTTGAGAATACCAACGGAGACATTGTAATAAAAACATGGAATCAAGAAAAAATTATAGTTGAAGCGGTAAAAAAAGGATCTGAAACCGATCTTGAGGAGTTGGATATTGATGCACGTTTTACCGAGAACTCTGCCATATTAACCACCAAGCAGCCGAACAAAAGCAAGAGCGTTGTTGATTACACCATCATAGTGCCCAAAAGAGTTAACGTGAAGCTAAAAACGGTAAATGGTTCTATCACCGTAAATCAAGTTGAGGGAGCTATAACTGCCGTAGCGAACAAGGGCGCCATCGCTATCAATGAAGCTTCGAACTCTGTACGCGCAAAAACGGCAAAGGGTACTATTGATGTTACCATGCGCCGCATAAAACCTGCCACCACGCTTACTTTAGAAAACCTGGAAGGCGATATCGATCTAGCACTTCCCAACGAAACCAATGCGCAATTAGCGGCAAAGACTCTTGATGGAAAAATTTCTTGTGATCTTTATGTCACTCTTAAATCCCGCACAACAAAGATTAATAATCAGTTTTGGGACGCCATGAAGCGAGAAATTGATGGCACGCTGGGACAATCTGGATCTTCAATCAACGTGAATACTACCAAGGGTGATATTTCTATTACTGAGTATTAATTTTAAGAATTAAAAAACCCTTTATTTTAAATAATAATTCATATTTGTTTGACATAGTGAAAAGAAAAATATTATTATTTAACATCATTTATTAAAAAACTCTTTCATTTCATTTCCATTTAGTAATACGATTGCAGTACAGCCATATTGTATTTTTTATTTTTATGGGTGTTTAAATAAGGATATTTATGAAATTACTCAATTCAGCTCTATTTTTGAGCTTGTTAACCTTTTTTGTATTAAATCATGCGATGGATTCTAGAAATACATCTCCTTCTCCTCGCAAATCTCCGGTAAGCCCTGAAACACTCGCACGCGTTCTACTTCAGGTCCTGGACGGAGAACTATCAGACAAAGCTCTTTACGAATTAAATAACATGCTCCCGAAGGAACCGCGCCTATCTTCGCCTAATTGTAGTGCGTCTATGGTGGACAGGTTAGAACGTATATTTCAAGCGGCACAAGACCAAAACGAACAAGACGCCATTAAGCGGTTACATTTCCACCAACAGCCCCCGAGCGACATCAAAAAACCAAATGCACAAAGAAACTAATGCAAACCCCCGGAAGTTCCGGGGGTTTTTAATTTTGGTGGTCGAGGTGGAACACTTCGAATCTTTTAGGAATGTGAATGAATAATAAAAACATCAAACTTGGCTGTGAAATCTTTCTCAAAAAAAACAACGCCATTTTATTGGGAAAAAGAAAAAATTGTTATGGAGAAGGTACCTGGGCCCTACCAGGGGGACACTTAGAATATGGAGAATCATTAATAGAATGCGCAAAAAGAGAACTCATGGAAGAACTTGGCATTGAAGGCATAGGATTTAAATTAATTGCCATAACAGACAATATCGATGATCGCGGACATTATGTTCATGCATCTTTCTTAGTGGAGCAATTTTCAGGTGAAATTCGGTGCATGGAGCCAGATTTATGCTATGAATGGAACTTCTTTGATATTTCCAACTTACCTGAAGAGATCTTTAAGCCTCATAAAAAAATACTTAAAACTTATTTTAATAACATTATATATCTCGAAAAATAACAGCACCTAAAGGGCCCAGAATTTCTTCCAGGCCCTTTCTATTCTAAAAAACTGGTGGACCTCAGGCGGCACACTTCGAACTTTTAGACTAAGGTGTCTTAAGGAACGACTCGAATTTAGTAAGCTTCGGGAAAACCGAGCGATGCAGCATCGGGGCAACCAAGTGCTTTGGCAGCGGCAGCCATTTCTTTATGCATAGGAGCCAAGCCTTGTGAATATTTGGCTTGAATCGCTTCCGCTTCTTTTATAAATTCAGGTGATGACTTGTCACCTTGATATTTTTCAGCCATCACATCGATCTCGGCAAGCATTGCTTGATGATCGAATTTGCTTATCGCATCCTTATATTTTTCCACTATTTTTTAAATACTTCTTTCAGCTTGACATGATTTTCTGTTCCCGGGGCCCACGCAGCATGTTGTTCATTTTTAAGCGCAGCTTCAGTCATGCTGTTTAGCTTTTTCGTATAATGTTCTTGAACTATTTGCGTACCAGTCATAGAAACCTCTTCTTGGTTTGCGATTTTTTCGGGCGTTATGATAAGCGATTTTCCATCGGTATGCAGTTTTACCACTGCCCCCTCACCGATATTGAGTAATTCCAGAATTGCACGATCAAGTATCAGTGCATTACTATTGCCATATTTGACTAGTTTTTTAAGCATAGGGACCCTTATCTTTTGAGCGGTTATTAAACAATGACTATATATTGTATAATACAATGTTATAACATTGTCAAATATTGGGGGCGATAAAAAACCCCAGCTTTTCGCTAGGGTCATAAATTAGGGCAAGCCTGGGGGAGGAAAATTTTAAACTTTTTGTTTTTTTATTTTCCAGCTCTTCTATTGAGCACAAACTTTTGTGAAGGGCTTAATGCCTTATCTTTCCGGTGAATGCACCCGTACCAACAGCATGGACGGCGCTTTCCTTCTTTAAGTTCCAAAGGGACTCTTTCAACATGCTCCTTCTTCTTCTCTGGAGTTTTAACGTGGGTCGCCCAGCAAATCCATTCATTACGAGCAAGAGGAGTAAGGCTTTCCCACACCTCGAGCGCTTTTGTGTCAGAATCAAGGGCCGCCCGTAATTCTGGTGGTAAATCATGTACCACTCCGCTGGAAATATTTTTCTTGGTCATAAAATTATTTTTATCACTATAGAATTTGGTGGAGCTGACCGGGGTCGAACCGGTGACCTTACGAATGCCATCCGTACGCTCTACCAACTGAGCTACAGCCCCAACTGTACTAAAAATATATTTGCTTTATATAATGATTACTACTTTAACAAAATAAATTTAAAGATTAACCCCCTTCATGCAATTGGTAGACCTATGTTCACAAAAAACTATTCTCTCTTTTATTTTTTTGTCCTCAGTCTCATACCCCTCCACGCAGCCCGCATAAAAACAGAACTACTTGCACAATCCCCTGACAGTATAAAAACTAGAGTCTTATTTAACCTTGAGCCATCAGAGGTTGTTTATAATGATTTTATCTCACTCTCAACTGATCACCCGGGAGTGGATATTGTTGCCTGGCAAACCAGTATCGACCCAGTAAATCAATATGTTCCCGAACTTCAAACCAATAAAACGGTACTCGATAAAGATTTTTTTATAGATATTGTCACCCAAAAAAGAGATCAGGAAAAAGAAATCGCTCAAGCAACACTCCACCTCGCCTACCAATCATCACCGCAACGAGCATCTTCAGAGCAATCCATTCCCCTACGTTTTAACACCACCTCAAAAAATGATGCCCCGCTCCCTCAAACCATCTGCGAACCAGTGCAACAAAAAGTCTCTGTCCCTTCCACACCACTGAGCCTTACCAGCTGGTCACACTATCTTGAAAATCTTATACGCAGCACCGATCTTCTTATCGTCCGCATTCTGCTCATTGCCCTGCTTGGGCTTCTGATGAGTTTTACCCCATGCATCTACCCGATGATCCCTATCACCATTGGCATCATGCAAGGACAAGCAAATAAATCTCTGGCCACCAGTTTTCTTCATGCGTTCTCCTACAGCATCGGCATCGCTACAACCTTTGCCCTTCTTGGCCTTCTTGCCGCCCTGTCCGGTACCATCTTCGGCATGCTATTAACCAATCCATTGGTAGTGCTCTTGATTGTCGGCATGCTGGTTTATTTGGCGCTCTCTATGTTTGGGTTTTATGAAATACGTATACCTTCTTTTTTACAGGAGCGTAAACACGCCCACAAGACCTCTTTTCTTTCCTCTTTTATTTTTGGCGCACTGAGTGGTACCGTTGCTTCTCCCTGCCTTTCCCCAGGACTTGCGCTAGTACTCTGCATTGTAGCGTCTTTGGGCAATGCCTTTCTTGGCTTTCTCCTTCTCTTTGCCTTTGGCATAGGATTGAGCATCCCACTTCTTCTCATCGGAACTTTCTCCAGCTCTCTTACCATGCTACCGCGTGCCGGGGCATGGATGATTGAAGTAAAAAAAATATTCGGATTTTTATTACTGGGTATGTCGTTCTATTATTTAAAGAACATATTGCCCACCACTCTTCTGTTCTGGCTCATCGCAGTATTCTGTGCAGCAGCAGGCATCTATTATTTATTGAGTGGATCTAAACACGAAACGAAATTTATACAACGGCTAAAAATTATTATCGGTATTGTATTTCTTACGAGCGCTATTCATTTTGCCTTCCAAGCTTATGCGCTTCATTCTGAAAAAGGGCAGACTGCTGAAACCTTCTGGATCACTGACTACCCAGCAGCTTTAGAAAAGGCTCAGGCGGAAAATAAATATATCTTTATGGATTTTTGGGCGCCGTCCTGCTCCATTTGCACCGCCATTGATAAAACCTTATTAAAAGATACGGATGTTCGCACAGCGCTTGCCCGTTTTGTTCCGGCAAAACTTGAACTCATCATGAGCGACAAAACAATCATGCAGCTAAAAGACCAATTCAATATCATCGGGCTTCCAACCTTTATTTTGTACGATGCTGTTCGGGAAATAGTGATTAAACGTTGGGGTGGTGAATTGTATCAGGCAGATAAGAAGGCGTTTATTAAAGAATTGGAATCTTTTTAAAAGCCAGCACTTAATCGATTAAGTGCCCTTGTATTTGTCTTTGTTTCTTTGCTCGCCAAGAAGTTCTTTTTTTTGCTCATGTATTTTGCGATAGGCGAGGTCACACGCTTTATCAAGGATTTGATAAAAGTGTGGGCCTTCTTCTTTGCAGATTACATTGTGATTCGGTGTCTTGATAAGTAACTCTACTTCATGATGCGCATGCGGCCGACCTGGTGTAAGAACAAGATCAACCTGGATTGGACTACGCTCATGCTTGAGCGCGTCCATGACGCGTTCAAGTGCCGCATTCGCATAATTTTCAATATCGGCTGTCGCTTCCATGTGACGGAAGGTAATTTTTTTCATACTCTCTCTCCCTTTTTAAAAAATGTAACCGCTACGAGGCTTTTCGTACCACAAAATGGACAGGAACGCCACGCAAATCGGTATATCCACGTAAAACATTTTCAAAGAAACCCAACTGACTTGGACCATACCAAGATGGGTTATCCACGTAAAGAACTATGGTTATTGGGGCTGTTTTTATTTGTTTAGCGCTCATGAGGCGTAACATCTGCCCCGTGCGATAGAGTGGTGTACGAATAAGTGCTTGCTTCAATAAGACAACTATCTCTTCCTGAGAAAACTGTTTGTTGTACCGTTCCCATATTTCATGAACCGTTGGCAAAATAGATCCAATATTTTTTCCTGTTTTTGCAGAAATATTCATGGTCACTAATTTTTTGAGTAGATGCTCATGTTCCTCAAGAGAAAATTCTAAATCTGCTTTTGTTTGGTCATCGGTAAGATCTTGCTTGTTAAATAAGAGAAGCAGTCCCTTCTTTTGGTCATCAAAGGCATAATAGGCCAGCTTCAGTTCTTGGTCAGAAATTTTTCCCGCAGCTGCGTCCAGGAGAAGAAGGACGATGTCCGCTTCCCGCACCGCACGCAAGCTACTTTTTACCATCATGCCTTCAAGTTCAAGATCAATGGTCCTTTTTCTACGCACTCCTGGCGTATCGGTAATTTCTATCGTTTCTTTAAAAAATTGGATGTTTTCGCTGATAGCTTCACGAGTTGTTCCCGGGATATCGGTCACCAATGAACGTTCTTCTTTTAACAGTTGGTTCATGAGTGAAGATTTACCTACGTTTGGTTTACCCAACAGAACAACACTTAACCCTGCTTTTTTTACTTCTACCACACCATGCTCATCTGCCAAAGCTTCAGCTATGGTATCAAGCAAATCGGTAACGCCCGTACCGTGCAATGCAGAGATGGGACAGATTGTTTTATAACCAAGACGGTCAAATTCATAGGTTTGCTCTTGCGCAAGTTTGGTATCTATCTTGTTGATAGCCAAGATCACTTTTTTTCCACTCTTATGAAGAGCTTTAGATATTTCATGATCTTCTGGAAGAAGGCCACTTTTACCATCTACCACAAAAATAATAACGTGCGCAGAACTTACTAGATTAAGGGCACTCAGACGAACTCTTTCAAGAAGTGGATCCGTGCTTTTTTTTAAGCTTAAGCCTGCGCTATCGATAAGTTCAAAACTTTTATCTTTCCACGTTACCACGTCCTTAACGTAGTCACGTGTAACGCCGTGTTCATCGAAAATAAGGCTTTTAACGGTCGAGGACATACGATTGAACAATGCTGATTTGCCAACATTGGTTCTGCCCACAATAATAACACGACTTAATTTTTTCACTTTTATCCTTCTGCGATCTCTACAACGGTGCCTGGAAAATGTTTTAATGCGAGCGATGTCTTCTGCCATGTTTGTTCATCAGAAACATCTATCGCCTTCCCCCGCGTTGTTACCAAAGGTTTTTTTACCTCAGATGTATATCGCTGAGAAGGTTGCGTTTCATTTTTTTGTATAGTTTTCATTTCTGGTTTGCTTTCTACCATCGGCGCCTTTCCCTGAAACACGGGATTGAAGTGAACATGATCACCAAAGACAGCTTTGAGGAGCGGGAGCCATGTGGCAGAACTTTCGGAAATCCAATCACTAAAAAAAGAAAATTGCTCTGAGAAGATAACCGTCAATTTTCCATCCGCATTCAGCGAGTCATACGTTGCTTGAACAAAAATAGATTTGAGTAACGGATCATTCAATGACTGAACTTTAGTGATGAAGGTATCCCATGGTGAAGACGGTGAGAATGATGGTTGTGGCGATGGTGAAGCTGGTGCTGTTGGTAATTCCACTGCTACTTGCGCGGGAGTGGATTCAACAATTTTTGATTCTGTACTCGTAGATAGTGATGGCGCTGGTTTTCTACCAACGCTCTCTCGTGCATTATTGTGCTCCGGTCTGTTGCTTGGCTTTTCTGGAACATGGTTGCACAGCTTGAGCAGAAGCATTTCGAGCATCAGATGTTTTTTTGTTGTTTTTGTTAAAACAATTTCGTAATCACATAACGTTTGAAGGATAAAAGATAGACGTTCTAACGGAGCAGACGAAATAATTTTTTCTACGGTAGAGGTATCAAACATAGTTGGCGGCTGTATGCCATGTTTCATCCACACACTTAAGCGGGCCAGTTCTACCAACATTCCATACAATTTTTCAGTACTATACGCATCTATATTCAGTCGAGAAAAGAGTGATAGAAGCTGCTCACTCCCTTTATTCAAAATACAATCAAGGATGGTTACTAATTTTTCATTACTCAATTGTCCCAAGCTTTGGAGGACTGCATCGGCGGTAACTGCTGGCGCTGAAAACCGCACTTGCTCAAGGATATTAAGGGCATCACGCACCGAACCTTCTGATTCTTGGATAATGAGAAGCAATGCTTTTTCATCGTACGTGATGTTCTCCGCCTCACACACTTTTATCAAATGTTGTTGCAAATCAGCAACAGCAACGGCACCAAAAAAAAGTTGAAAGCAACGAGACCGTACGGTTTCAATAATTTTTTGCGGATCAGTAGTAGCAAGGATAAAAAGGACTGATGCTGGCGGTTCTTCCAAGATTTTTAAAAAGGCATTAAATGCTGCCTTACTCAACATGTGTGCTTCATCGATAAGGTATATTTTTTTTCTTCCCAGGAGTGGCAATAATGAAGAGGCTTCAATTATTTGGCGAACATTATCCACACCGGTATGTGATGCCGCATCTATTTCAATAAAGTCAGGATGTTTTCCTGCAAGCATGGCTTTACACGAATCACAGGTGGCACAAGGGATAGCAGATTTTTTTGGCGATTGTTGGAAATCAGGTAACGCACCACAATTTATGGCTGCTGCAAAAACACGCGCTGTTGTCGTTTTACCACAGCCACGTTGTCCTGAAAAAAGATAGACGGGGAAAAACTGTCCTAGATACAGGCTGTTTTTCAACATGCGAATGGAAAGACCTTGACCAATAATAGAATCAAAATCTTTAGACCGCCATTTTCGTGCAAGGTTAAGTCTTAAATCGCTCATACAATCTTTTTAAAAAAATAAGGTTGGGATTTGCGTAAGTATAGCATTACCTACAAAAAAAGAGAGGAAGTCGATACAGGCCTTGCATCACCCCTGCTGCTTCCTTTCGGACCTGACAGATTCTGTGATAGTACCTTATCGACTTCCAATTTTAACTAGAGGGTCGGTAATTCTTGGTGGAGAGAGAGGGATTCGAACCCTCGATGCCCCTTTCGAGACATACACGATTTCCAATCGTGCTCTTTAGACCACTCAGACACCTCTCCAAAAAGCTTGTTTTAGGAGCGCTTTGGTCTTGGTGGCAAAGCAGGCTTTTTTGTAATCTTAACTACTTTGGACTTCGGCTTTTCCTCTTCTTCTTCTTCGAGCTTTTTAAGCGCGATTACTTCCAAAGGAGCCTCTGTCACTTCTTGTTCTTGAACAACTTGCACTTTCTTTTGTGCAGCTTCTTCAAGACCTTTTTGAGCAGCGCCTACCAAGTAATCAACAATAATTTTGATTGCTTTTGGTGAATCATCGTTAGCTGGAATTACGTAATCAACCGCAGATGGATCTGAATTCGTATCAACCAATGCAACAACTGGTATTCCCATAACATTTGCTTCTTTAAGAGCTGTTTGTTCTTTACGAACATCGACAAGAACAACTGCTCCTACTGGCCAACGTAAGGTTTTAATACCGCCAACGTTGTGTTGAAGCCGGTCAACTATTTTTTGGAACATACCAAGTTCTTTTTTCTTGTATTGTACTTGTTCCGATTTATCGAGAATGTCTTCAAAGTGAAGCATACGGGTAATAGATTTTCTCACTTGAGAGTTATTCGTGAGAGTGCCACCAATCCAACGGTGGGTAACTACCGGCATTTTTAATTTTTCAGCTTGGGCGATTGCTGCTTGGGCTTGTTTTTTAGTCCCAACCCAGAGTATTTGTTTGCCTTGTGCTGCTACTGATTCTAGAAATTTAGCTGCTTTTTCAGCTTGATTAGCAGTTTTAGCCACATCGATGAGGTGGATACCGCTACGGCTACCCCAGATATAGGGAGCCATTTTAGGGTTCCAGCGTGATGTTTGATGGCCAAAATGTACGCCAGCCTTGGCTAGCTGTTTAAAATCGATCATGGATTCCTTTCAGGGTTACCACTATTACCCCTTGGCTTGAAAACGTCCCGCAGAGGAGTCCTCATCAGCCACCCTTAAAAAGAGGTAAGAAGATATAAAAGATATGTAACTACCATAGCAGAAATAGGCCTTTTTTCAATCAGGCAACCACCTCTTCCTCTGCTCCGATAACCTCGTTATTGGCAACAGCCCGGTCAAACCTCTTGCCAAGGAGATTGGCTGTCACAAACCAGGCCCCTAAGACCACTGCAAAAAACCCTGCGTGGAGTGGCATAAACCACCCGGTCCCCAGGCGGCTTGCTACAATGTTGAAGGTAGAGCCGGTACTTTTTGCAAACTTGGAACCAAAGGCATCGATCCAGGATTTGGACTTGAACTTAAGGTCTTTTACCGTAGGGATATAGAGGCTTTCTCGGATAGGCTGACTAAAGGCAAAATTAATAGCCCTCAGAGTGATAAACCCTATAAAGACTGCGTTCGAACTATAGCTGGCTAATAGATAGAGCAGGAAGACCCCTTCGACTGCCGGGATAATCAGCAAGCAAAAACGTTCGCCCAATTTCTCAAGTAAAGGTCTGGTACCCACAAGGGTTATAATGAAACCAATGAAATGAACAAAGAAAATTTGTTGGTACAGGGAGCACGTAAAGTCAGTCATAGTTGATGAGGTACTTTCTACGACGCTTATTCGTATGTAGCTAAAAATGACATAAATCACTTCGTGGAAAAAAACCATACCAAAAATGCCAAGCACATACGGTTGGTTAATCATAAGTGTCAGACCATTGGTCATACCAAGCAATGCTGTTTGAATGGTTTCAAAAATAGTTTCTTTCTTTGCTTCTACTTCAACCGCATGGCTTTTTTGTTTTTCGAATTGATACACTGCTTCGTAACCATGAAGTTGGCGACCCGGAATAAGTCTCATAAAAAAATGAACAATGAATGGTATGCTCAAGAGGAGAAGCGAGGCACCACCGAGTAAAATTTGATGATTAATCGTATCAATACGTAAAGAATCTTGGATCGGAAGACATACATAACCAAGTAAATAGACTGCTAGCGCAGAGGTGAACATGCCTCCCAACTTTGATCCGGCAACAATGATCGCGTAATTTTTCTTTGCTGATTCGGGACTATTAATTGAGTTGGCAAATGCCCAAAATACACTAATTAAGAATGGGGAGTATGCTTCAACAAAAAAGTAGAACAGCCAGCCAAAAATTCTGCTAGAACTTTGTTCGGTATTGGGAATCCCGATGGTCGGATGGCTTAAAAAATAAGTGAAGACAAGTCCCAAAAGTCCGAAGGCTACACTGTAGATATAGAGTAGTTGGTACCTTCGCATGGCATCTACCAGTCGAGAATAGAAAAATATAAGCGGCACCAGAAAAAACATAGCCGCAATTCGAGCATGGGGGATAGATTCCTTGCCAACAATTTGCACAAAAACAGAACTTTTTAGTTCGTTAGCAATAGTGTATGCGCCTATAACAATAAAAAAGGCGAGAGATAAAAACAAAACCTTAAGCCGTTCATTGGGCTCGACATTGATTAGAGATTTTAAACGAGCAAGCACCTGCATATATTTTGACTCCCTGATGTGTTAAGCAAACTACCTCAACTTCAATTACTCCACCCCAGTAAAGTCAAAGAGCCTCCTAAATTCCCATACAGGTATTTAGAAGGCTCTTTTTCATTTTTTTCCTCGTTAACAAATAGTATGTTTTTCTTTAATAGCTTTATTAAAGGTGCGTCCAAGATAAAGGGCAACGAAGAACCATACTGCTACGATACCTAATGATGCATACGTACAGTAGGTAATAAACATAGTTAAACCAGCAAGTGCCCCGTGTTGGTCCATAAGTGGCTTACGCAGAAGGTTAATACTTGAACCTGCCGCCTTAGATCCACGAGAACCATACATTTCAATAAACGCTTGCGATTTATACTTAGCTTCTTTGCTTGTTGGAATGTACAGCTGTTTCATTGATGGCTGGTTAAGCGCATAGTTAACCGCCTTAGAAAGTACCATGATGATGAAAAGCATGCTCAAATGCGGGTAAGATTTAAAGGTCAACACTGCGCCTGCAATCATAAGAGGCAGTAAAGCAAGTGATACACCTAAACCTAATACGCGTTGGATTTTGTTAATGCCCAATAAAATGCTCAACATT
>JABCYS010000002.1 GCA_013290085.1 Candidatus Babelota bacterium | reverse complement strand
AGGAAAGCCCAACCCGAAAAAGGAAGCGCAGCTGATTAAAGAGTATGGAACAACTCAACTTACCGCTGTAAATAAGGCTTATCAAGAGGGGCTGGACCTAGACCGATCCACATTAGGAGAGGTTTTTGATAAAAAAGTAGCGCTAGATACAACAATCGGTAAGTTACAAAAAGCCCTCAACGAAGGAAAAGATATCAAAACGCTAAGCGCTCAGGTTAAAGCCGATTTTCAAGCAATGACAGATCAGGCTGTTAGCGTTGCTAAAGGTGAAGAATATGCTCTTGTATCGAGGGAAGCCCAAAGTAAAAATCTGATTGACCAAATAGGGAATACTCTCGATGAATTGCAGGAGCACCCTGAAGATCTTCCAACCATACAAAATGCGATCAATGGGTACGTTACAGATGTTAGTAATGATCTGTTAGCTGATAGTCAAGTGAAACTTGGCAAACTAAAAGTTAATAATCCCCCTAATTCCCCTAATTACCAGGATTACGTGAGCGAGCTTGAACAACACATTGCAGCGGTTAAAAAACTCTCTAGCCAGGCTTCTGGCCAACCCGAAGCATACATCGAAGCGCTTGATCAACATGTTGCAGGTCTTCAAGAAGTTGCTCCGGCGCCTGCCGTTGCTCAAACGACAAAAGCAGGTTCAGCAGAAGCAAGGGCGGCAGGACTTTCTAAACGGCCAAGAAAACCAGGCACCGTTATTCCTAAAGAAAAAGGGCCCCTTCCACCAGAGAATCCTACCCCAGAGGCCTCAACCGCGGCTACAACATCAAAGGCACCAAGAGTAAAGCAGGGTCCTCCAACACGGCCACAAGCTCGCCTGCAAGGACAAATAAATAAACCAGGAGGAGCTGCGACTGAAGGAGTTGGGCCTTCGGCTCCGGTGAAAACTGCTGAGGAAGGGGAAGCCGCTACCGTTGCTCAAACGACAGAAACAGAAGCAGGGGCGACAGGACTTCCTGCACAAGAAACTGTTCCTTCAGCACAGCCAGCACCGGCGGCACCTGGTCGTCTAGGTCATAAAATCGGGCATGCGCGTCCAGTTTCACCAAAAGCCCAGATGGCTACAGATGTGCCACCAGCGCCTCCGTTACCGCCAGCACAAGAAGCTCGTGCTGCTCTAGTATCAACAGCGCCAACAACAGAAGAAGTACCTGCTGCCGCAGTTAGGGCAACAAGACCTTCTGGAGCTTTGTCTAGATTAAAAGCTGAAGATTTACAAAAAGCTGGGAGGACACTAAAGAAAGGGGAGATAATTCCTGCTCAAAGATCTGAAGGGGGGTTGCAAGCAACTTTTAAAAAAGCAATGGAAGAAGCAGGAACGCTTCCTAAAGCACCTGAACCAGTGACTCCTACTGAGGGAGCAGAATGGGGAGAGGAACCAGCTGCCGCCTCTACAGGAGGAACAGCCGCCCCTATAGGAGTAACAGCCGCTCCTGAACAAGCTCTGATGACCCCAGAAGCCGCACAAAATTTTGTCAGTGAAATGGCCAATCTTTTTCCTGGGCAGGTAAGCGCAAAGCTTAAGGCACTTAGTCCGCAAAATCTAGAAATCATCGATTCTGAACAACTAGCAAAACTTTTGAAGAGAATAAATCAAGAGGATTCTACATATATTCTGGGTGAGCTTTCAGAAAATAAAAAGACTGAGGTAACAGGAATTCTTACTAAATTAGAAGAAGAGTCAGCAGGGCAGGCCAAGACGGGAGCAGGAACATCGGAAGAACTACGTACGCAACTAGGAAAAAGGCGCAAAGCAATAGAATCTCCACCGAAACCGAAAAAACCTGGAGCACCTGAAGCTGCGCAAGCTGCACCAGCACAAGCTGCACCAGAACAAGCTGCTCCGAGGCCAACCAGACCGGCAGCTCGTACAAAGCGGCCTGTCGCTCCAAAGCAAACCCCTCCGCCTGTCCCTCCAAGGCCAACTACCATTGCGGTAGAACCTCCAGTTGCTCCTGCAATTTCTAGACCCGCTCTCCCATTTATTGAAGAGGTTGCGCCACCCGCAGGATTAACATCTGAGGGAAGAACAGGCTTCAATAATCTAGCACCATACGAAAAAAAGATATTTAATGAAATTTTTCCAAAACTGTCGGCGGAAGATAAGGAGGCCTTTGCTGAAACAGCAAATCGTATCGCACCTAATATTGGCGGAGAGGGCGTGGCACAAAACATCACCAAGGAACAAGCTGCCTCAGTTGCATTACGTCAAGCCTTCGAAGCGGCACTATTGAAGGACCCCAAAGCTGTCGAATATACAGGATTCATACGTCTCCAGCCTGAATCTAAAAAACTTTTCGATCAGTTAACAACTGTCGACGCCAAAATGAACTTCTTAAAGCTTGCTGGCGATCCTAAGCTTGATACAAAAGCAGGAAATGAGGCGGCAAAAGATTTTGCTGGTAAGTTAGGCATTAAGGTTCCTGCCGCAACGCCAACGCTCGATGTTACCAAGCTTTCCAGTCAAGAACTTGAAAAACTTGGGCCAGCACGGCTTAATGAAGAAATAAATAAGCTTTCGCCAACAGCTAGAGACAAGGTATATGGAAGACTATCTTCAAACACACAAGCCGCAGTAACAGGGATAAAAACGGCAGAGCAAGAATTTCTGAGTACAATGGCGTCGTTTAAAGATTCACTAAGTGGTATGGCAACAGAACAAAAAACATTTTTGAAGGAATTTGAGGCGGGCAGGGATGAGTTTGATTCACTAGGGACCCAGCTAACTAATGATTACATTAATTCTTTGAAGGAAGTAAATAATCCTGGGTTAAAAGCACGCGTTGCTGAAGAGACGCAGAAAGCTACAACACTAGGTCAACAACTGCAGGACCGTATAGTTACGTCTCAGGCGCGCATAGACCAGATTGAGGCCGATTTAAAAATACAGAACGAGGGAATTCAACAAAAAGATCTTTCACAAGCGATTAAAACAAGCTCCCAAGACCTTTACGAGAAGGCTAAAGCTATAAAAGAGAAATACGACTTAAAATTATATCGTTTAAGAAAGCAGTTCAATCGTCTGAATGCTACCTTGAGCGATCTGGGTGAACCGGGTGGTCTAGCAAAGTTTGAAGCAGAGAATAAAGAGGTGAATGAAATGCTACAAAATCTAAAACTAGAAAACATACAAGTTACCCCAGTAACTGACTGAAAAAGAAATCCCTCCACTAACCTGACAACAGGCACCTGCAGAAAGAGAAAGCGCGCGCCGTTACTTCTGCCGGGGAACAAGCAGCCCCAAATGGCCACACATGAAGAGAACATGACGTCAATAATATCTGCCATTGAAGCAGATTTTGAAAAACTGCGAGCTACCTAAGACTTAGCATGGCATTTGAGTATATAATTGAGTCTTGCAACACGAGATTCTGAGCAGTACTCTAAAGAAAAAGCCGAGTAAAAACGTACCGTTACTACTGAAATATATGGAAACTTTTAATGTTCTTTCCCATCTCAAACACAATTGGAAATCTGGACTTACGGTAGCCCTTGTTTCTATTCCTCTATCTATTTCATTAGCAGTCGCCTCACAAGCAACGCCCATTGCCGGTATCATTACCGCAGTCTGGGCAGGCCTTGTTGCATCTATTTTTGGCGGCAGCAATTTTAATATTATTGGTCCGACCGGAGCGCTATCCGGTTTTCTTGCTACCTATGCCATTACGCACGGTGCCTGTAATTTGCCCATGTTGGCAATCGTTACCGGCCTGTTCATTTTGATCGCCTATAAACTTAAATTAGAACGCTATATAGCCTACGTTCCCATGAGCGTTGTTCACGGATTTACCCTCGGTGTTGCACTCATCATAATTCTCAATCAACTTAATTTTGCTTTGGGGATTACCAACATTCCTCTTCATGAAAAATTTATTCAGAACGTCTATGAATCATGCGCACACGTCTCCCATTTTTCAGGCGACACGGTACTCATCTTCACTCTTTTTTTGGCAGCACTTTTTATTTTTCTTAGGCTTAACCTTCCCAGCATTATTATTGCCGCTCCGTTTGGCATTCTGGTTGGATACTTGGCGCACCACGGTACGATACCCTTACATCTTGCCACCTTGGCAACAAAATTTGGCGAGATAAAAAGCCAGCTCATCCAACCACTAACGTTGTGCTTTGACACCTCACTGGTACTAACAGGAATCGCCGTGGCAAGCGTAGCTATTTTGGAAACACTTATCTCTGCCAACATCGCAGATCATATGACCAAAACCCGTTACAATGAACGAAAAGAAATGTTAGGGCTTGGCCTTGCTAACTGCGTAGCAGGATTATGTGGTGGCATTCCCGCTACCGCCGCCTTGGCGCGCACAGCACTCAACGTACGCTCCGGGGCCACGCACAAAATAGCTCAAGGTATTAGTAGTGTGGCCATTGCCGGCATATCCCTACTGTTCTTGCGATACTTTTCTTACCTACCGCTTGCAGTCATTGCCGCCAATTTAGTGTTTATTGCCGTTCGCATGATAGAGCATGAACATTTTGTCCATCTGTGGCACAACGAAAGAAAAAATTTTTGGCTTGCGCTGCTTGTTGCGAGCATTTGTATTTTTGAGGATCCAATTGCCGGTATTTTTTTAGGAACCGCTTTTTCGCTTCTCATGCAAAGGTATCAACGCTAGCACCAGCCCCGGCAACTTTAGAAAATCTGAGCAACCGACAAAATTATTTTTTCGCAACTCTCCCAATCTGAATATTCCGATAGCAACTGCCAAAATGTAAGGATGTCATGAAAAGTCGCTGAAGTACGACGCTTTCTTTACGCACCCATCCCAAATTGCTTCTTAACTACTTCAACAAACTGCTCTTTATTCATAAAACCGGTTGCGCGGTCAACCAACGTACCTTTGTTGAAAAATATAAAAGTTGGAATTGCTTGAATGCCATACGTGTTTGCAACCTCTGCAAATTCATCAACGTTTACTTCAACAAATTGTATGTCTTTGAGCTCTTGTGCTACTTCGGCAACCACAGGATGCATGGCATTACAACTCGGACACCAGTCGGCAAAAAAAGTAACGACGACCGGAGCAGGGTTGCTTAATACCGTTTCAGTAAAGCCATTTTTTAAGGTTGTAAGATTATTGTTCTGACTCATTGCCTCTTCAGAAGGTGCCTCTTGCTGCATAGACTGATTAGACACCGATTTTTTTACGTACCAGGTGATAAAAATGGCTAGTGCTATGACAATGAACGATAATACCAACGACCGTATAAGTGATGTATGGGTCTTCATGAAAACTATCTCCCTTTTTTTAAATCCCCTAACTGTAATTTAGTATAACGACTAACTATTTATCCCTGTCAATAAATTCTATAACTATGCCCTTATGCATGAAAATCTTCGCACTTTATCTGCACAAAAAAAATAGTACAAATTGAATGGCGATGAGTAATAATTTTAAAAAAAAATTAAGATTATTTTCTTGTTTTGCACAAGAATTTTTTTGTTTGATTCTGGTATATCAACCTGTTACAGTGTACTGCACAACAGTTAAAAAAGGCTTAATACAAGCAGTATTTTTTAATTGCAAAAAAATTATTTTTTTTGGTTGCAACGATAAAAAAGGAGAGGAAGAGAGGTAGCAGTGTTGGTGTGAGTGCAGAGAGTAGTAATGGATAAAAAATAACTTTTTATAATACACAAGGGGATGCCATGGATGGTTTGAAAGAGTCAATGCATACGAATTTTGTTCCCGCTTCTTCGGAACAAAAAGAGAAAACCCTGTCGTCAGATACGGTGTTTGTGACCATTGTTAAGCGTGATGGTAGTACCATGGTGCTTGATATGGACAAAATAAAAACAACGCTTGCTCGTGTGTGTGAGGGGTATGAAGGGGTTATTTCTGTTGATCTCGTCATCAATGAATTTTTGCGCAACATTTATGACGGTATTAGTACCACCGATATCGAAAAAGCACTGATTTTGGCAACCGTTGCTTTTATAGAAAAAGATCCTGCGTATGACGCGGTAGCATCAAGTTTATATTTGAAAAAAATTAGCAAAGAAGTTTTTGGCCTATCAACTGATGAACAAACATTTGATACAACCTACCGCCAAGTATTTGTAGACTCAATTAAACTTGGTATCGAAAAAGAATATTTTGATAAACGATTACTCGACTTTGACCTTGATTTTTTAAGCAAAGCATTGCGCATTGAGAATGACAAATTACTCACCTATCAAGGCATTCAAACCCTTTATAGCCGCTACTTTTTAAAAATTGACGGCAAAGTTATCGAAACCCCACAAGCATTTTGGATGCGTATTGCCATGGGGCTTGCGTTACTAGAAAAAAATAAAAATGAGCACGCGCTTGCCTTTTACCAAACACTTTCTTCATTGCGCTACGTCTCCTCAACCCCAACTCTATTCCACGCAGGACTCGTGCACGCACAGTTAAGTTCTTGCTTCCTTTCAACCGTCGACGACGACCTCGGTCATATTTTTAAAGTTATTGGTGATAATGCCCAGCTTGCTAAGTGGGCGGGCGGTATTGGTAACGATTGGACCAATATCCGTGGTACCGGCTCATGGATTAAAAGCATTCATGCCTATAGCCAAGGCGTCGTACCATTCTTAAAAGTTGCTAACGATGTTGTTGTTGGTATTACCCGTAGCGGTATTCGCCGTGGTGGTACCTGCGCCTACCTAGAAACATGGCATTTAGACATTGAAGACTTTTTAGACCTTCGCCGTAACACCGGTGACGAACGCCGCAGAACACACGACATGAACACCGCTAACTGGATACCAGACCTTTTCATGAAACGAGTGATCAACGATGGTGAATGGACCCTGTTCTCACCTCATGAAGCCCCAGAGCTCCACCATATCTACGGCAGTGAATTTGAAAAGAAATATGAAGAATACGAAGCCAAGGCACGCAATGGCGAGCTGAAGCAATATAAAATAATCTCGGCTAAACAACTGTGGCGTAAAATGCTCAGCAGACTTTTTGAAACAGGACATCCTTGGATCACGTTCAAAGATCCTTGCAATATCCGCTCACCACAAGATCATGTAGGTGTCGTGCACTCATCAAACCTTTGTACCGAAATTACGCTCAATACATCAGCAACCGAAACAGCCGTGTGTAACCTGGGATCTATAAACTTGCAACGCCATGTGGTCAATGGCCAGCTTGATGAGCGGTTGTTGAGCAACAGTGTCCGCAATGCAATTCGTATGCTTGATAACGTGATCGAATTAAATTTCTACCCAACCAAAGAAGCCCGCGACTCTAACCTGCGCCACCGTCCTATCGGCCTGGGCATGATGGGGTTCCAAGATGCCTTGTTCAAACTCAACATTAATTTTAATTCAGAAGAAGCCCTTGAATTTGCCGACATGACCGGAGAAATGATTTCGTATTACGCTATTCTTGCTTCATCTGAACTTGCCAAGGAAAAAGGTGCCTACGGATCATACAAGGGCTCTAAGTGGGACAGGAACCTGTTCCCTATTGATACCATCGACTTACTGGAAAAAGAACGTGGTCAGAAAATAGAAATTTCTCGTACACAACGCATGAACTGGGTGCCGGTGCGTGAACACGTTAAAGAATGGGGTATGCGCAACTCCAACACCATGGCTGTGGCGCCAACAGCAACCATATCCAACATTGCTGGTTGTTATCCGTCCATCGAACCTATTTATAAAAACATTTATGTTAAATCCAACGTGAGCGGTGAATTTACCATCGTGAACAAATATTTAGTTGAAGATCTGAAAAAACTAAATTTATGGAATGAACACCTGCTTGATCAGCTCAAATATTTCGATGGTACGCTGGAAATGATCCAAGAAATTCCAAGAACATTAAAAGAGAAATATAAAACAGCCTTTGAAATTGATGCTGAATGGCTTATAAAAATTACCGCAACACGTGGTAAATGGATTGATCAGGCTCAGTCGCATAACGTTTTCATGCAAGGCGTTTCAGGTACCAAGCTTAATGATATTTATATTCATGCATGGAAGGTTGGTATGAAAACAACCTATTACTTGCGAACCCTGGGCGCGAGCCAGATTGAAAAATCTACCCTTGATGCAAAAAAGTTTGGCTTTACTCAAAAACGTGATTATACGCCAACACCAGAAAGTCAAAAACAAGAACCAACACCACAGGCATGTAGTTTAACAGATCCATCCTGTGAATCATGCCAGTAATACAAAGGAGTCATCGTGACAAACCCAACGAATCAAAAAAAAACCATCATTAATAACTCAATCCATGATCCGAACAAGATCTTGCCCATGACCTACCTGTGGGCGCGTGAATACTACAAGGCTGGGGTAGCAAACAACTGGACACCGGAAGAAGTTTCTATGCAGCAAGACGTTGAGCAGTGGCGTTCCCGTACCGCCTTGTCTGAAACAGAACGAAGAATGATTTTGTGGAACCTGGGATTTTTTTCCACCGCAGAATCATTAACAGCAAATAATTTAGTGCTTGCCGTCTATCGCCATGTGACCAATCCCGAGTGTCGCCAATATTTATTACGCCAGGCATTTGAAGAGGCAATCCACACTGATACCTTCATTTACTGTTGTGACTCTCTTGGGCTGAACCCCGATGAAATTTACAACATGTACAACACCATTCCTTCTATCAAAGAAAAAGATGATTTCGTGGTTGACCTGACCAAATCACTTTTTGATCCTACCTTTAAAACAGATAGTCCTGAGAATGTGCGTAAGTTTATCCATGATCTTGTTGGGTACTACGTTATTATGGAAGGGATTTTTTTCTACGCTGGTTTTGCCATGATGCTCGCGCTCAAACGCCAGAAGAAAATGATTGGCATTGGCGAGCAGTTTGAATACATCATGCGTGATGAAAGTCTTCACCTCGCTTTTGGTTGCGACTTAATTAATGCAATCGTTGCAGAAAATTCAAAAGTATGGACACAGGATTTTAAAGATGAATTAGTAGAACTGATTAAAAAGTCGGTCGTTTTGGAAAAACGTTATGCGCATGACGCCTGCCCGCAAGGATTGCTGGGTATTAATGCGCAACAATTCTCTAACTACGTTGAGTACATAGCCGACAGACGCCTTGAACGCATTGGTTTGCCAAAGGTTTACAACGCAGAGAATCCGTTCCCATGGATGTCTCAATCAACCGACTTGAGCAAGGAAAAGAATTTCTTTGAAACACGGGTGACCGAATATCAAACAGCTGGTTCTCTCGAGTGGTAGTGAGATTGTACTTGAAAATACAAGTAGGAGGCGGTAAATAAACCGCCCCCTCAAAGTGGTGAGGATGAAAGATCTGTGATGAAAAGATATTTTCTTAATGTACTTTTATTTTTCTGTGCAACTGGTTTGCCGCTTCATGGCACTAAAGTAACGTTTAGATGCTGTGATAAGAGTGGATACACATATTTTATTAAAAGAGCATGCAGTGAACCCTATCGCAATGGCCTGTCTATAGGTAGTCTGGGCAATCTTCAATGCCGTGAAATAGTTCCAGGGAAAGATTTGGAATTAGAGCTTAATCCTGAAGATGTCATACAAATTTGCATGTATGTGCGCTTGCCTCCAATGTTCTCGGTATTTGAACAAAGGGCTTTGGGACAAAAATTTAAAGTATCGGCATTGCAGGGGAATCTTGTTTTGGTAGACAAAGAAGGTTTTAAAGTTCAGACATGTGGAGCTTAAACTCAATCTCAATGGTTCCGATTGAATGTCATCCTAGGCCTGTGTTATATTTCTGTAATAAATTCTAGGAATTATAAGAGGCTACTATGAAAGAAAAAGAGCTTTTGGGACGTATAACAGTTGATCCCAAGGTTATGGTTGGCAAACCAGTCATTAAGGGCACACGTCTTACGGTCCAGCATGTTTTAGGATTACTTGCTAAAGGTATGACAGTAGAAGACGTTGTGCAGGAACATCCAAATTTGAAACGGGAAGACATTTTTGCCTGCTTAATGTTTGCTCGAGATATGTTAGCTGATACCACATTTGCATCGCTATCAGCCTAATACTATGAAGTTTCTTGTTGATGAATGTGTCGGTTTATCGGTTGCAAATTGGTTGAAAGAACAAGGCTATGATGCCATTTCAGTATACGATATCTCAACAGGTATAAGTGATGATGAAGTTTTACAAAAAGCATTCTTTGAAAATAGAATTCTGATTACCAGTGATAAAGATTTTGGTGAAATGATTTTTAAAAGCAAAAGACAGCACTCTGGTATCATTTTGCTCAGATTGGAAAATGAAAAGCCATCACATAAGGCTTTAACTCTAAAAAATCTTTTGAAGCATTACTCCCAAGATCTTTTTGGTAATTTTGTTGTTGTAAGCGAAAGTATAGTCAGAATAATTAGACCATCTTTAAATTAAGTAAAACAGATGGCGAAAAAAACAGTAAAAAAACGAAGCCAAAGTATAACACTTGAAATAAATAAAAAGGTTGCCGACGCTCTTGGCATTAACAAAAAAACAGATTTGATAATGGCGGTGGTTGATGATGTGCTGATTGTAAAAGCCAAAAACAAAAAATCATCCACGAAGCGAAAAAAAAGGCTTCAAGATATTACAAGTCGCCTTATCGATAAGTATGAGCCTGTTTTGAAAAAACTTGCCAAAACATGAAGCTAACATTGAGTTCGAAATAAGTTCCCTAAGGGACGCCAAGTTTTCCCCGCGCTCCTTTTTATGTTATTGTGTGCGATGAGATGGTAATTGAAGTTTGTATTTTAATAACATTAAAACTATGGGTGTACTAATGGTTAAATTCAATTCCCTCTGCCTCTCTTTCTCTTTAATATTTTTACTTGCATGTTCGTCTGTTGTTATGGCTATGGAGCAGAAAACTACAGATGGCGTCCATGCATCATCTTCAGATGGTTCTCTTCGAGCTCAATATTTAGCATGTATACATAAAGTCATAGTAGAAAATGCGTTACCAGAGGTTACCGGCGTTGTTCAACAGAACGAATCAACGCTTGCGCTGATCACCTTTAAAAATGGCGTGCGAATAGCGTACGCCCCAGGACTATGCAGAATGCTCGTTATAGGAAAAGACAACAAGACAAAGTGTGAGTTTCCTTTACAGAATTTGCCTGCCAAGATTACACATCCCGATCTGCTGCAAGCCCTATTTCCAGAGGTAAAGAGTGACATAATTTTGTTTGACCAAAACTTGGTTAGTCTTACAAATGGTACAGCGGTGATGTTTCAACCCGATGGCCTGGCACAGGTTATAGATACGCAAGGCAAGGCAGCCTGGCAGTTTGCAGTAGATTCTTCTTCTATTGCGGAGCTGTTTCCTAAGTCGCAGAAATAAACAAGTTTAGATGGTGAGGCTCAATTTTTAAATTGGGCCCCCACCGGTTCCGAAATACTGCTCCTAAGATTTGATTGTAACTAAGCAGTAGGCGAAGGAAAAAGTAGAAAAGCAGAGAGATCACGTATGAAGCACCGACGCAATACCTCATTATTCCTACTCATGACTGCAGTTTGCACTCACCTCCATGCTCAGCAGCAAACCTTACAGCCATTCTCCAGCCTTCCCTATTTTGAACAGTCTTTTTTTTCTGTTTCAGAAGAAACGGCTCAAGAATATACCGGCAACTTTTCTTTTTTGGGAAAAACATACCAGGCATCGCTACGTTTCATTCCAAAATTTCTTGATACCATCACCGTCGTAACCATCAGCTCCTTTAAAGCTTCTGATGTTATGTATCTGGGCCAACTCCTTCCCGAACTTTCCTCATCCGTTTTTGGGTTGGTAGAAATTCGTAACACTAAATTGATCTTGAGTTCCGGTGATGTGATAGAAAATAATTTTTTCTACCGCCATGGGTTGATGCTTACCGGCGATGTTACGCTTGAACATCCTTTATTTAAACCAATTATCAGAGTCACCGGGTGCGATCCTCATACGCCATTCAATGCCTCTATCTACATTCCCCTTGATAACCCTTATAAATCAGAATTGGCAGTGCTTATTCCTTCACATCACCAAATTACGCCGCTCATTGCTTTGCAAAACTTTAAATGTTCTTTTATGGGTATGCCACCGACTATCGGGCTTACCGCTTTTGCACAAATAAAACCATCGGTTGGGGATGCCTGTGTCATTGCAGTGCAAGGTGGTGTGAGCGCGGCAGGAGAATTTTCTGTCGCCGGAAGCTTTGAAGGTGTTTGGCATCCGTTAGGTATGCAACACCTGGCGCTCGAAAAAGTAGGACTTGGTTTTAGCGCACAGATTAACCCCATCATCGCTCCCTACGTGCTGCCGACAGGCCTTTCCTTAGCGGGCAAGGTGGCCGTTGGTACCAAAGAATTAGAACTTGTTGCACACACAGCCGCAGGTGAAGTTGGGTTGATCGGTTCACTCAATGAAATAGGGTTGTCAGACCTGCTGAGTTTTGCAGCTAAGGTTTCGCACCAAAAAATTGATCCAGAAAAAATACCTCATATTGAATTTCGTGACCTCTATCTTTCAGTTGCGCCGCAATCATTTTCCATTGCCGGCTTAACTTTTTTATCGGGGATTACCGCGAGCGGTACGCTACGCTTTTTTAATGTGACCGCTTCGGCAACCATGCATATTTCAGAACAAGGGTTGCATTGTCTTGAGCCACTAAATCCATTGGCCCTCGGCGTTCTTTTGGTTCAGCATACTAAGGCAGGGTTACTGCCTACCCTAAAAATTGCACTTGAAAAATCTATACCAGAAATTTCGTTACAAGGATCGTTGGTTGTTGCTCCGCTTATTAACACGGAAGGGATGGTACATTTTGGAGCGAATGGCATAACATTTAATTGTGTAAATAGTTTGCCGTTAGGCCTGGGAGACCTTATCCATTTTAAAGTTTTTGGGCACGCACCCCTGGATTTTGTACATCCGCATTTTACTGTTTCATTTCACTTTCTTGAAAGCTTTTTAGCGTTTCTAAAAAAGCCGCTTGAGCGTGCGCTGAGTGATGGTGATATGAAAAAATGGGGCAGTCGCATACAAATAATGAGCGTAACGTTTGACGGGATGCTTGATGAAGTTACACAAGGAGTGGTGCCGCGATTAGTGATTCACCTCAAAATTGGGGAACATGAGCTGGAACTGAAAAATATTCCTTTTAATTTTAAACAGCCTCACCCGAGTGCACATGACGTTGCGCAAAAAATAGTTGGTGCGGTGCAAGCGCTTTTAGGAAAAAATTAAAAGACCACATAAGGTTATGGCCGGTAGAAGAATAACAATTGATGCATTCTCTTGTTTTTCTGGCGCAGTTCTTTCTATGGTTAGGAAAAAAGAAGGAGAAAAATGAATAAAATAAAAAATAACCTCTGCGCATACATAACAATAGCGTTTTTTGCGACGATGAACTCTCCGCTAACTTTTGCCAAAGATGACGGATCTACAGATGCAAAGGTGTTACTAAGATCTTTACAAGCCGCAGGGAAGAAATTAGATCCAGCTATCAAAAAGGCTGACTTCCAACTCTCCACAGAAAGCTCCCTAGATAAAAGAATCAAAACATATCCTGGACTGGCCAAGGAATTGGCTGCCGGCATAAATCAAGCTGATGAAGCCCTAGCCGATGCGAACACATTTATAGAGGGGCAAGGGCTTGGGCCTAACGACCTTCTTGTGGATGCAAAAATATCTTTAAATGCAACGACAGGTGAGGCAAAAAACAAATTGGCCGCCGTGGAAAAAATCATAAGCAATGACATAGAGTTGCGCAAGACAAAATCAAAAAAAGAGCAGGATTTGAGTGCAAGGATGCAAGAGGAAAAAGATGCGTTACGCGAGGCGATTTCTCAGTTTAAAGACAGCATAGCAAGATTATTTCCGCCGGGTACAGAGCAAAAAAAGAGATCTATGGATGCTTTGATTGAGCCACAAGGACTGCTAGATAAAAAGATTGAGGAAGCTTTGAAAGTGCATGCAGAATTTGAGGATTACAAAAATCAATATGATGGGGATAGTAAGCTCCTGTCAGGTGCGGATAACGGTTTGCGGGCGGTAATAAAGGAAGCCGAAATGGCACGTGCGCATGCCTTCGACTTCATTCTCCCGGGATAGATCTCTGTACATAGTGCAATAGCTGATTAGCTGGTTAGGCTATTAACTTACCAGCCAAGAATCAATAATTTTTTTGAGCTGTTCCTTGCTCATAGAGCCGATTAATTTTAAACAGCCTCACCCGAGTGCACATGACGTTGTACAAAAAATAGTTGGTGCGGTGCAAGCGCTTTTAGGGAAAAATTCTGATTCTAATTTGTAAGAAAACTATCAATAATTTTTTTGAATCGCGCTGTTATCAAAGAAAATGATATACTGTGTGCAGTAAAGAATTACTCAATGGTTTGGTGATTTACATCTTTAATTTTTTAAGGGGTTCTCATGAATAAACAGTTAGCGCTTCTCTCAGTAACATTATTTTTTTCTTGTCATGGTATGTTGCCTGGGGAAAAAGAACTTCTAAATAAGTTACGAGCCTTAGAATCTGTTGAATTGATGATACGTGATGAACTTTATGGCGCTGCACGACGCGGTGAAGTAAATAAGGTTAAAGAACTTCTGCAAAGAATAGCAACTATAGTCCCTGTAAAAAAATTAGAAGACATGAGCCCAACAGAAAAGTGGAGTGAGCAGGAGCGTAGGGTGGAGGTAGTAGCCTCTGCGGTGAATGGTACTTTAGCGGTAGCTGCCGCCAATAGTGACAAACAAGGCCCTAAAGAAGTTTTTTTCCTATTGCTCGATCCATGCTACAACCCCTATGTCTGTAGAATGGGGTGGAAAGAGAGATCGGCCGCAGCTAAAGCTTGTCAGCATACGTGCCCTGCGCTCGCAGAGGTATTGCTAATATATTAATAAAATCATTGTTCTTTTGTATGCATGCGCTTTTTAGTTTCAAGCTTCAAAGCTTTTTGCATCACAACGTGCTCAAGAAAAAACTATCGACCTTAATTTAACAATGTATTGATAATTTTTTTGAGCTGTTCCTTGCTCATAGAGCCGACGCGCTCAGAGGTCGATTGTCCTTTTTTGAAAACGAAGGTCGGAATACTGCGAATCTGCTCAACAAGAGAACTTACTGAACTGTTGCCTGTATTGATTTTGACAAAACGAACTCTGCCGGCATATTCTTTTGATAACTCTTTAAAAATAGGAGCCATTTTTTTGCAAGGTTGGCACCAATCAGCATAGAAGTCGATGACAACAGGTGTGATGCTGCGATTAACTATATTTTCATAATCCGTAACGTTGGTTATTTCTGTTACCTCTGCGCCAAGATACGTTGATAAAGAGCTGGCTATAACTATGCCTAAGATAAGTTTTTTCATAGATAGATCCTTTTTTGTAAAAACATTGACTTGTTTCTAGCCTAAAGCGTAGGGTAGGATCGTCAACCGGACTCCCAGAAGTCTGCCATGTGAGCTCAAAAAATTTCAATGAGTGAGGATATTAATGTTGCCATTCCGTGAAGTTTTCTATGCAAAAAAAATTGAGCCATCAAAAATCTGTTTTTTAGTCGGGGATATCGGGGGTACCAACAGTAACTTTGGTATTGTAGAGCCCCATAATGATACCTTTACCTTGCTGCTATCGTTACACTTTAAAAGTAGCGAAATAAAGAACTTTCCAGACCTGATCGCCGACATAATTTCCTACCTGAACGATAAATATAGCCTCACTATAACCAAGGCCTGCCTGGGTGCGGCCGGGATTATTTCTGAACTCCGAGATTGGGCAAAACCAACTAACCTCCATTTTGAAATCGATGCTAAGAAAATTAAGGAAAAAACTGGACTGGCCACCGTCGTCCTGATTAACGATTTTGAAGCAGTTGGGTTTGGTATTGAAAAGCTAGCAAAAAAAGACCTTGTCCACCTCAATAACGGTGCCCCGCGTGCCTATGCCAATAAAGCTATCTTGGGGGCAGGCACCGGACTGGGAAAAGGTATTATGGCCTGGGATGAGCCGCGGCATACCTATATACCTGTACCCTCAGAAGGTGGCCACGCTGATTTTGCGGTTCAAAGCCAACAGGAATTAGATTTCATAAATTTCATTAAAACATCCGAACACATACCGTGTAACATCTCCTGGGAAAACATTCTTTCAGGTAGAGGTATCCAACGGATTTATTCTTTTTTAGGATCAGTCGGTTCTTATCAATCAACACAATATACGCAGGAGATAGAAAAAAATGGTCTGCATCCTGATATGATTTTTGGGTATCGCATGCACGATGAGCGTTGCAAAGATACCTTTGAACTTTTTGCTGGATGGTATGGCCGATGCGCAAAAAATTTTACCCTCGATGTATTAGCCCTCGGCGGCATGTACATAGCCGGGGGCATAGCCTCAAAAAATCTTGATCTTTTTAAAGTCCCGCATTTTATGGGTGAGTTTGTTAATTGCGGAAAACAGATGCAACGATTAAAGGATGTCCCGGTCTACGTGATTAGTGACTATAACGTTTCTTTGTATGGCGCTGCTCAATATTTAATGCTGCGGCACATTTAGTTTTTGATTTAGATTTGGACATCACAACTCTTGGACATCACAGATCTTTTTTGCAAAGCTTTGATCACCATAAAGAATGAGAAAAAAGAGAAGAGCCGATGAAGAAAATTAATCTTGATCATCAAAAAACAAGTTTGGTAACAGCGCAAGAATTCGACAGCTTTGCCCACGAACTTACACCCGAACTTAAACGCATTAATAAAATTTTAGCACAAGGATACGAGGCTGCGTATGAAACAGCCTACGCATCACTCAACGTTCCCTCAGATCATGCCATACTAGAATCAGTGCAGGCAGTTATCGAATCAAAAAAAGCTCTTGAGCCATCGGCACTTGTCCTTGTTGGCATCGGTGGTTCTAACTTGGGCACCATCGCGGTCCATGAAGCACTGAACGGCCTTTTCTACAATGAAAAAAATCCAACCATAAAGTTGTACTGCGCAGATACGGTTGATACCGACAAACTCAATGACCAGCGCTTGTTGGTAGAGCAGGAATTAAAAAAAGGTAAAAACATTATTCTGAATGTGGTGACCAAATCCGGTAGCACAACAGAAACCATCGCCAACTTTGAACTCTTTCTCAACCTGTTAAAAAAATACAAACCCGACAATTATCAATCCTCGGTGGTGGTGACAACCGATAAAGGATCAAAGTTTGCAGCCTATGCAAAAGGACAAAAATTTTCTGTTCTAGAAATCCCACCCCGAGTCGGCGGCCGCTATTCCATTTTTACCGCCGTAGGCCTTTTCCCGCTTGGCCTTTTGGGTATCAATATCACTCAGCTGTGTGCCGGTGCGCGTGACATTATGCCGCAGTGCGTAGATATGAATGTTGCAAAAAATCCCGCCGCAACTTCTGCGCTGCTGAAATACATTTTGTATCAGCAACATATTATGATTAATGATCTTTTTGTTTTCTCAACGTCACTCATATCGTTTGGCTTATGGTATCGCCAGCTCATGGGCGAAAGTATCGGCAAAGAGTTTAACCGGAATAACCAGCGTGTTGAGGTTGGGATTACGCCAACCGTTTCGGTAGGAAGTACCGATTTGCATTCCGTGGGGCAACTGTATCTTGGCGGCCCACGCGACAAATTTACAACGTTTATCACTGTTGAGCAGCAAAAAACTGATCTTAAAGTACCCAACATGCCTGAGTTTGAACCATTTGTTGCACAAATTCAGGGAAAGAAATTTTCAACGATCATGGACGCTATTCTTAAAGGTGTTCAACTTGCCTACGCTAACGGCCAGCGACCATTTAACACGGTAACATTACCAGTCCTTGATGAAGCAACCATAGGCCAGCTCTTGCAAATGTACATGGTTGAGATGATGTACCTGGGGTACCTCTTTGACGTTAATCCCTTTGATCAGCCGAATGTAGAATCATACAAGCAAGAAACACGGAGGATCTTAGAAAATGAATGAATGCATCCTCATCATCCTTGGTGTGACCGGCGATCTTGCACGACGCAAATTGTTGCCAGCTTTCTACGACCTGGTGAAACAAAAAAAAGTTACCAAATTTGCCATCATCGGTGCGGCACATGATAAGGTAACGCCGCAACAGTATCTAGCGCAGGCGCGCACCTTTATTACCGATATCGATGAAAAAATATGGCAACAGCTCGAAGGCAACGCTTATTACCAACAGCTTGATTTTACCCAAGCGAAAGATTTTCTCGGCCTCAAATCCTTGGTGGAAGAAGTAGAGAAAAAACAGGGGCTTGCAGGTGACCGAATTGTGTACGTTGCAGCAGCACCACATTTTTTTTGTGACATTACCACCCAGCTCGGTGCCTCTGGTGTTGTGAAAAAAAAGAAAAGTAATGAAAAGCCGTATCATCGTATTGTGTATGAAAAGCCATTTGGTTCAGATAAAAAATCAGCGGAAAGCATTAATGCCTGCATTGCAAAATGGTTTGATGAATCACAAATTTACCGCATCGATCATTACCTCACCAAAGAGTTGGTAAGTTCTATCGCGCTTGTTCGTTTTACCAACAGTATTTTTGAACCGTTGTGGAATAAAAACTATATCGAATCAGTACAGATTACGTTGAGCGAATCGGTGGGGATTGAGGGTCGTGGCTCCTATTATGATGCGTATGGTGTTCTGAAAGATGTCGTTCAAAATCATATGTTGCAACTCCTCTCTCTGGTTGGAATGGAAGAACCTGCATCCTTAACCGGTGATGCGATACGGGATACCAAAGCTCAGGTGCTCAAAGAAACAAAAATAGTAAGCGGTATTGTGGGACAGTATGAGGGTTATAAAAATGAAGAGGGAGTGAAAAAAGATTCTTCAATGCCGACATTTGCATTTCTTGAGCTCGCGGTTGATAACAAACGGTGGAGCGGTGTGCCGTTTTATTTTGTGACGGGAAAAAGTTTAGAAAAAAAAGAAACCCTGATTCGTATTAAATTCAGAACAGTGGTCTGTGCTCTGGAGCAGGCTGAGCGTTGTGAACCGAACTATCTTACCCTAACGGTTTTCCCCGATTCAGGTTTTTCACTCACGTTAAATGCAAAAAAACCTGGTACGTTAGCTGGTGTTGAACGCATTTCTATGGATTTTTGCCAAAGCTGTGAATCAGTCCTGACGCCTGAGTATGAAGTAATCTTTGAAGAAGTAATGGCAGGCGAACAATCAATAAGTGTTCGCTTTGATGAAATTGAATACGCATGGGACATTATTGATAAAGTGACCGCTATGAAGTTGCCATTACTTACGTATAAACAGGGTAGTAAGGGTCCGCAAGAAGCGTTAACGGTAGCTGAGAAAAAAGGATTGTGGTGGTGATATGGAGGTATTCAAATCATGGAAATAGGAATCATAGGTCTTGGTACCATGGGCAATGCCCTTGCCTATCGACTCATACAAGCGCAGCATAAAGTTTTTGGTTTTGATGTACAGTCGTCTGCGCGTGACGCGTTACAAAAAATAGACGGTATTCCCGTACAAAATATTAAAGAGCTTGCCGGCCAGACAAATCTTTTCTGGATCATGGTGCCAGCAGGAAAGTTGGTGGATGATGTTCTGCAAGAATTACAACAATACCTTAAACCAGGAGCAATCATTATTGACGGGGGAAATAGTAAATGGACTGATTCCGTACGTCGAGCGCAGCAGTTGAGTGCGAAGAACATTGAGTTTCTTGATTGTGGTACATCGGGTGGGTTGCAAGGGCGCGAACTTGGTTTTTCATTAATGATCGGTGGCAAACAAGAAATATATGCAAAAATGCAACCGATTTTTAAAGCGTTAGCTGCTCCCAACTCATACGCACATGTTGGACCGCATGGCGCTGGTCACTATGTAAAAATGATACACAATGGTATTGAGTATGCGCTGTTGCAATCCTATGCCGAAGGCTTTCAAATTCTCAAGCAAGGTTCGTACAAAGATTTAGATCTTGAACAGATCAGTGGTGTGTGGCAACAGGCCGCCATCATTCGTTCATATATTTTAGATCTTGCGCATGAGGTATTTAAGAAAGATCAAAACTTTGAAGATATTTCTGGTGCCGTTAACCAAACGGGTATGGGGCTGTGGACGGTTGAAGAAGCGCAAAAGAACAACATTCCTGCAACTCTTATCAAAGATGCTCTTGCCATTCGTGACCAATCTCAAAAAACAGGCGGTAGCTATGCAACAAAATTAGTTGCGTTATTACGGCACCAGTTTGGTGGTCATGCGGTGACGAAGAACACCAGCCAAAAAAGTGAATCTGAAAAAAATTAATCCAACTTTTCTTTAGTAAGCACTCGCATAATGCCTTGTGCAAATTGTCCGGCAGCAGCAGGGCCATTGGCGGTAACAACAAGTCCATCGGTAACCATACTTTTCCCTTCTTCGTACGTTGCACCAAATCCTTCAAGGATACCGCGCAGTGCCTTATCGCCGTCCCAGCCTGTTGCTTTTTTCCCTTGAAGAACGCCTGCCTTTGCAAGAATGCGAACTGAGCTACAAATAGCGCCATAAGGAATGCCGAGATTTTTTGCTTCGCTGACCAGTTTATGGCTGATAGGTATATCAAGATGTTCAAGAGAGCCAGAACCGCCAATGAAAAAAATACCGTCATAGTCTTTAATGTTCACCTTATCTAACTCTATGTCGACACTGGTTGTTGATTTATCTTTTGCTACTGCACCGCCCGGTTTATCACTGGCTGTGATAACAGTAATGCCTGCTTCTTGTAATATTTTTTTTGGCACACCGTATTCAACTTGTTGGTAACCGTCACTGGCGATGACAAAAAGTACTTTCATGCCTTTGGCAGGTGAGTTGGTCATTGGATATCTCCTTAAAAAATTTTTGAGGTTTCTATTTTTCTGTGCGTTGGTTTCCTGCTCCATTCTTAGCAGGGAACCAGGAAATCCTGCAAGTTTTTGTCACTTTTTTAAAGTTTTAACCGATGCCACCATCGATTTTATGTTAAGCGGCTTTTTTGTCTTTGAAGCTAAAATTTTACTAAATGCAAAGGTTGTTTTGCATTTAGTCTGACTATATGCTAAGTCTAGTTATCATATAGTAATTTTTTACCTTCGAGAGGATGAAAATGCTTATACAGCGTCCATTTTGGAAAAAACTCATTGAAGAAGCCTGGCGTGAGAGGAGTATTATATGGCTTATGGGTGTTCGTCGGATTGGCAAAACAAGCCTATGCCGGAGTTTTGAGGATATTGAGTATTTTGACTGCGAAAGGCCGAATGTGCGGCTATTACTTGATGATCCTGAAGATTTTTTAAAGAACCAAGCCGGCAAGCGCATAGTCCTTGATGAAATACACCGCCTCGACAATCCTTCTGAAATTTTAAAAATCGCGGCCGATCATTATCCAACCGTAAAAATCATAGCTACTGGCTCATCTACTTTAGGTGCAAGCGCTAAGTTTCGAGATACGTTAACAGGAAGAAAACGGCAGATTTGGTTAACCCCCATGTTGCTTGAAGAGATGACTCTTTTTGGAAAAGAAGATATCCGTCATAGGTTTTTATTTGGCGGATTTCCTTCTTTTTTTGAAAAGCAAAAACTTCCTGATATAGATTTTCTGGAATGGATTGATGCGTATTGGGCGAAGGATATACAAGAAGTATTTAGTGTGGGGAAAAAAAGTTCATTTCAAAAATTTGCTGAACTTTTGTTTGCAACGAGTGGCGGGATGTTTGAGGCAACGCGCTTTACCGCCCCATGCGAAGCAAGTAGAGCAACCATAGTGAATTATCTAAACGTTCTTCATGAAACATTTGTTGTCAATATTGTTAGACCATACTCAACACATAAACCGACTGAGATAGTTAAGGCGCCAAAGGTCTATGGTTTTGATACCGGATTTGTGTGTTTTACAAAAGGCATACATTTATTGCGCTCAGGCGATCTGGGCTCATTGTGGGAACATTGTGTTTTGAATGAATTGAATGGATATCTGCAAACACGAGACATTCATTATTGGCGAGATAAGCGTGGCTATGAAATTGATTTTATCGTGAATAGTAAACCAAGAAGCAAGCCGACAGCAATTGAGTGTAAATTTAATATTTCGATAGATGATCTAGGACCTACAAATATTGGAAACATAGGTAAAAATTTTGAAGCATTCCGAGATCTCTATTCTGAAGGAGATAATTATGTTGTTGCAAGCAATATAGATGTTTCCTTTACTCGCAAATATAAAGGCCTGGTTATACATTTCGTGAACACAAAAAAATTAATCAAGGAGCTCACTGAAGGTAAGCTTCCCGAGGATAAAGAGTGATGTGCACAGAAAGTATGCTTACTTTTTAAACGCCTTAATTGAAGCCGTTATTATTTTTTCTGCACCAATACGTCCGCGCACATGTATCACCGGATAGGTGATGGGAGGTGCTTTGATCATTTTTTCTTGGAGCGCAATGCTGACGTACGATCCCTGATCAAGAGAAATAATCATTGATGTAGCAATAGGTATGAAAACACCATTCGTATCCTCAATCGCCTCGCGCATCTCAAAAAAATGACCCCATTGTTTTTTGTTGAACGTTCCCTGCCAGCGCGGAAGATATATTTTTTCTACCGTAGTGAGTCGACACAGTTGAGCAACTGCTTCAAAAAGTCGTGGACTTGGTTGGAGGAGAACTAAATGGTGAATGGTGGTCGAGCCAAGGTGCTTGGTGAGTTCTTTGAGAAGATCATGTTCAAGCCATGACGCAGCATTGCCGCGGCATGCAATAAATCCAGGATCAATAACCACCGTTTGTTTGTTGTGATGGGCAATGAAAATGGCCCCATCGTTGCACCCA
>JABCYS010000001.1 GCA_013290085.1 Candidatus Babelota bacterium | reverse complement strand
GCAGAATCAATTCCCACCGATGCCGTATTTATAGCCATTGGCCTAACGCCAAACACTGCTTTTCTTAAAGGACAGGTTGAACTTACGGTGTATGGCCATGTTGCTCTTACCAATCACGACATTAAAACAGCAACTTCAATACCCGGAGTTTTTGCCGCGGGTGATATAGCTGACTCTCGCTACCGGCAGGCGATTGCTTCTGCTGGAACCGGGTGTATGGCAGCCCTTGATGCTGAACGCTATTTGAGTGAAAAAGGAACGGTGTAGCCCAAAAAAAAGACCCGCACTAATATGCGAGTCTTTTTTGAGTTTTTAAATCTAGAAATAGTTAGCCATCTAGAGTCTGTTTTGCTTTCTTTCCTAATTCATAGGCTATTTTAGCAAAAGATAGAGTAAGAAAAGCATTCATTGAACGATCTCCTACCCAGCGGGCTTTTGTCACAGTATCTTCCCCAAAAAAGTTATAAATGGCTCTACCAAAATTAGATGTAGGGCCGTTACTTATATTTACTAAAGGGAATATCGTTGGCGCATCATTATTGAACTCCAACTTAAATGCTCTTACCGCAACCAAAGCACTTGTTAACGATAAAATGCCCGCTAGAGAAGCACCACCTGTATAAAGAGCCGCCAAACCATATTTTTTAGCAGCCTTCTTAACGCAAGCTGTTGTTGAAGATGTTGCTTGTGCCGTGGTGGCAGCATTAAGGGCATTTGTTACAGGAGCCGCTTGCATAGTGGCACCCGCCATTAAAAGAGTAAGTAAAAAAGTCTTTTTATAATTCATAATCATTCCTTAGTGTGGGTAAATAAATAGAGCTTTATAATTACAACGGTATTGGATCAAGGAAGCATCGTCAAATGCTTGAAATTCTCATTGAATACGTCTGGAACCATTTTTTCATGCAAAATGTTTCAGCAAGAAAAAGGTAGTGCTTTTTACGTTACTGGCGCTTTGGTTTGAAAAAATCTTATTTTTCTTTACAATTGGGCTATCATTTCAAGATTACTAAGTTCTCATAAGGAAATTCACCTATGTCAGTTACTTTTAAACTCAAAAGAAAAAAACGTAATAAAAAGCACGGCTTTAGAAAACGTATGGCAACAAAAGATGGTCGTACGATTGTAAATCGCCGACGCGCAAAGGGCAGAAAACGGCTTACCGTTCGAGCTCGTAAAAAAACTAGCTAAAATTTAGAAGGCGCACACCACGTGCGCCTTTTTCACTACCATGACCACTATTCGAAATCTAACCTCATTTTCAACCCACGAGATCCGGGAGCTTTTTAAAGTTGCCCGCTCGGTCATAACAACCCCTTTTGTAGATATTCGCAAAGCTCCTACTAAGCATAGCGAGGGCAAGATCCTCATTGTTGTTCCAAGGCGTGTTGGTAATGCCGTACACCGTAATAAGTTGCGGCGTCGAGTAAAAGAACTTTTTGTTGCAGAAAAGGGATATACTCAAGGTTCAGATTTTATTTTTCTAGCAAAATCACCTGAAATAGCATCGCTCCCATTTGAAGAGTTGAAAATCTTAATTCAACAGGCAATCGCATGATTAATCAGCTGTTAATTGCACTTTTACGAGGCCTTCGTCCCATGCTTGGACCCGCACAGTGTAAATTTGAGTTAACCTGTGGCAATTTTGCGGTAGTGCAACTTAAAGAGAAAAATCTCTTTGTCGCACTCTTTGCCATCACCAAGCGACTGCTTTTATGTTCCCCCCTGTATAGGTTTTATCGGGACAATTAAGGCCAGCCAACTTTCGGCCCTGAAATCTTCGTCCCCAAAAAATAAACGTTGCGTTACAGGTAGAATGCGGCCGGGGGGCCCCTTGATAAAGAAATTGAAGGCTTTAATATTACATAAATAGCTATGAATTCTTGCTTTAAATGAGGTTACCCCATGCTTTCTCACATCCAAAAAAATATAGTCTTTAGTCTAATCATTCTTTGTTCGGGTCTTCCCTCATTGAAGGCTATGGACTTAGATGTAAAAAACTCCAAACAAAAAAGCTATCCCACTGTTCAAGCAGTTTCAACAATAGCGCAACATTTTGCATTTATCAGTTACAACTTGATTTCTAAAACAGTTAAAAATAAGGCTGAAAACGCTTCTCTTTCCAAGAAAGCACAACTCATCGTAAAAGAGGTTGAGCACTCTTATCTTCCTGTAATAAATCAAACTCGCTCATTGCTCTACTCAAACACCCCTGCACCTCAAGAAGCTCTAACGGTTTTTGGTAATTATGTGTTAGGACTTTGTCGAAAGTTTGGTGTAACTAATAAATATTTTATGCGCTTCCCGGAAAAAATTGATATTTCACTTCCGATAGAACGTCAGGTCGCCACACTCAAAGACGCTGTTACGGCCTTGGAAAAACGATTCAATTCTATTAAGCCACTTGAACCGTATGCTCTTCGTCTTAAGAAATTTCTTTTTTATAATTTTATTTCAACCAAGATTGCGCCAAAACTTATAAGCTTTGGTGTGGGTCCCGCATTAGCAGTGTTGTGGGGTACTATCATTGCTGCAAACTATAGTCATGAAATGTATTCTCACCCACACAGGCAAATAGGTTCAGAATATAAAGAAGTTGTCCATAACAGAGACGACCAAGTTTACATACAAAGCCCAAGTTTTATGGGGAGACTAAACGGTGAGCAGCCACGGGAAGTAAGAGATAACCCATGCAAACAACCCTATAGTGCAAATATTTGTAATGGAGAGCATACTGCGAATCAACAGAGTTCTGCGAATCAACGGGGTTATAACCAGCAATGGGATAATTATGACCCGCAATGGGCTCCTAGATGTAGCGGCAACAATTGCGAACGTAGATGTTATCGTTATGTAGGCTTTAAGTCTCCTCTTAAAATTGCCGGAGAATTAGCCTGGGCTGCACGACCAGCAATGCTTCTACCTCTGTTTTACGCGTTAGGAAACGTTGCTGAAGAAGCGCAGCTACCAGAATATGAGAATCGTATTAAGGAAAAACAAAAGATAGAACAAGAAAAAAAGGTTCAGCAAGAGATGCGGCGCATGAAAATTAATTATGAAAAAAACATAGGTTTTGATCAAATTAAAGGCCAACATGATCTGATTGAACGAGAAATGAAAATGTTGGTTGATTATTTGCGTAATCCATTCCGCTATCACAATGGCGCAAGTGGTACACGATCAGTCTTAATGTACGGGCCTCCAGGAACTGGTAAAACATTGCTAGCTCGTGCAGTTGCAAAGGAATCAGGTGCTCCATTTATTGAAGTTAGCGCAGACGATATGTTTAGCGAAAATTCAAAAGAAAAAGTACTTGCGATTATTCGTATGGCTGAAGAGGCGGCATCGAAACGTCCTGAAAAATCAGCAATCATTTATATTGATGAAATTGATGCCGTAACAGGTAATCGTCAAAATGGTGTACTTGATCCACAAAGATCAAAGGCTCTTTCAAATCTCCTTACCATTTTTGATGGTATTGAAAAGCGCAATCCATTTATACATATCTTGATTATTATAACCACAAACCATTATAAGAACCTTGATCCTGCCCTGCTTCGTCCTGGCCGCATAGATAGAAAACTGCTTATTGCTCAACCAAATGCAGAAGGCCGAAGGGAATTTTTTGAATCCTTTTTACCTAATGAGCATAAAAAGTATATGAACTGGCTCATTAAAGAAACTACTGGCTATAGCGGAGCACAGATTGTGAATATTATTGATACGGCACAAATGATAGCCTCTTATAACGGTCGCACTATAGCTGATGAACAAGATTATAAGGCTGCGTTGCAAAATTCTAAGGTTGAGCTGGAAGCAATACCAGATGCGGCAAAATTAGAGTAAAGTTTTATACGCAACTACACAGATACAATGAGGGCCCTTCTTGGGCCCTCATTGCTTACATCAATAAGCCGGCAAGCTTACTCAATTCACTACGCTCACTTGTTTCTAAGAACACAGCACCGAATAATGATTGTCCCTTAAACTTTCTCGTAGCTACTACCAAACCATTTGAGCTTACATCAAGATAGGGCGCATCTATTTGGAACGGGTCGCCTGCCAATATAATTTTACTGCCCTCACCAATACGACTTACTAATGTTTTAACTTCATGAGGGCTGAGGTTTTGCACTTCATCGATGAGGACGTATTGGTACGGTATAGAACGCCCACGCATGTAGGTAATAGCCTCCAAGCTCACTAATCCTTCGCGTACCAATTGATCAAGAGACCTCAGAGTAGCGCTTCCTTGATCGGCTACGCGGTCACGTTTTTTCCATTTTCTTTGGCGGCGTTTATAATCTCCATCTTCAGACACTTGTTCCATGTGAGCACCCACGTTTACTGCATGAGCAAGAAAATCAATGTTGTCATACATGGGTTGCATCCAGCTTCTCAATTTTTCTTGTATGTCCCCTGGCAAGAACCCGATATCAGGGCCGAGAGGGATAACAGGACGAGATACCAGCACCTTGCGATACATATCGCTTGCTAATATTTGGTGTAATCCTGCCAGCAAGGCAAGGAAGGTTTTACCGGTACCTGCAGGCCCAATGAGGCTTACCATTTTTACTTCAGGATCAAAAAGTAGGTCTAGGGCCATCAGCTGCTGCGGATTACGAGCAGTTACTGGCCACATAAGAGAGGGTTGATCAACTGGTTTAAAACGTTTTCCACCCAAATAGCGAAAGATACGGAAATTGTATGGGTTATTCCGAGCCTGTAAAAAAACGAATTCATTTGGTGAAAGATCATAGACTAATAACAGCTCATCCAACTCTTCTGGTTGCGGTTTTTTTAATTGTACCGCAGCGGCTTCCACGCTCACCCATCCGCGATAAATATCTCTATCGGATACTTTGCCCCTGCTATAATCCTCGGTTGGTATGCCAAGGCAATCGGCCTTAACCCGGGCATTCAAATCTTTGGATACGAAATGAACATTGATATTTTGCTTTTTTAAACTCATGGCCGTGCAGATGATTTCGTTATCGGGCGTATCTAAAAAAGCAGGAAGGAATTGTTCGCTCGTCGCAAATAAGACCCGAATCTTTCCCCCCGTATCAAGTTTTACCCCATCCCCTAAAAAGCCACGTTTGCGTAAACTATCAAGCTCTCTAATGACATCTCGTGCCGCAAAGCCTCTATCGGAAGACTCTCCTTTAAACTGGTCTAATTCTTCGAGTACTGCAAAAGGAATACCTACGGTATGCTCTCCAAAATTGAATAAAGCTTTAGGATCGTGAATAAGTACATTGGTGTCTAGCAAAAAAAGCTTTTCTTCTGTCATATACTCTCCTTTTAAAGGTTATACTTCCTCGTTTAACATACTATTAAAAGTAGCGCGTATGAAACCAGAGAATTTTTTATCCCCTCTTCAGTTATTGGAACATAAATTTTCCGTCACAACTTAAACCAAAGAATTACTACACAGTGAAAATATCAGACTCATTGGACAGGGGTAAAAGGTTTCATATAGAAAAGTATCCTTTTGCAATAGGAATTTCTTTGTTTATAGTAAGGATAATCAGCCCATCTAATAATAAATGCTTTAAATAAGGGGAATACATGAACTATAAAAACACTATCTTAGTAGGCCTTTTGTTGACTTGCGTAGCAACCCAAGCAAAAACGCCAACAAAACTTGATACCGCAAAGAAATATGGCTTAGCGACTCTGTACGCAGGGGGCACCGCATTGACTGGATTGGCTGCAATAGGTTCGGTACTGCTAGCTAAAAACTATGTTAATCAAGATCCACATGAGATAAGATGGAACGCACAAAACATGTATAACTTCGAAACAAATCTGAGATTTGCCGGAGCGCTTGCTCGTGGGGCCTCTGCTCTTTCAGCATATGCCTTTTTCGCCTACCTTAACGCACGACTTGCCATCTACTGCACACAAAAAGCAAAGGCGACTCTGCGTCCTCAAGAGAAAAAGAAGACAACTGTTTTAAATAAGGAGCAACTATGACTTACAAACAAAAAACGCTTTTTCTAACCACCCTCGCCATGATAACCTTAACCAGCATCGCCATGGATCCGAAGGGGCATGGAAAGGCACCGGCTATCGAAGTAACGTGTAGTCTCTGCTCAGAAGTTGACGCAAGGCCGATTAGGCAATTATCATGCAAACACATTTTTCATAAAGCTTGTGTAGACCATTGGCTTGCCACAGCTGATAGCAATAATGTGCGCTGTCCACTCTGCCGCGCAGAGGTTACGGATGCCGACGTCAGTCAATTACGAAAAGTTTATAGGGAGAATAACCAGGCGGCTTATGAAAAATTTTTAAAACTAGGGAACCTTGCTGGGGCATTACGAATCGAGATGTCTGACTTTGAAACACCCGCATTACTTAATGCATCTAATCAAGAACTGGAACCTGTCTGCAAGCATTGGGCTGAAGCTTTAAAAGCCGCACGCGTTGATAGCCTGAAAGTGCCCGCGGCTTCTATGCCGCTACCAAGCTTGCAGAATAACGCAACTTACATGGCTCTTCATAAGCGCCTACTCAGTATTGCAAAAGAAATGAACGAACTTCCCGCCATTAATGCAGATTTGATTGAGCATACTCGCACCCTATTACCTCATCTATGGTTGTATGAGATGCAGCTAATAGCCGCACGAAGACATGCTTCCCAACCGGAATACCAGGCCCTATCGGAACGAATCAACCAAATAATGAAACGTCTTCTTCAACAATAATATTCCTTTTTACACAGACATTTCAAAAGACCTGCTCTTGCCAGCGGATCTTTTTTTGCCTGCGCACAAATTGTGCTACACTTGGACACTCATTGATACCCATTATTGAAGGATGTCCATGTCTTCCAAAGATCTTATGACGCTCCGCCACTCGGCTGCCCATCTTCTTGGCCACGCAGTAAGCGAACTTTATCCTGATACCAAATTAACTATAGGCCCTGCCACTGAAGAAGGTTTTTTTTATGACTTTCTACCAACGCAAAACTTTAAAGAAGAAGACCTTGGCCCTATTGAGATCCGCATGCGAGAACTTGCACAAAAGAATTTCCCCCTTGAACATACCCAAATTTCAAAAGAAGAAGCACGTAGGATCTTTAAAAATAATCCCTTCAAACTAGAACTCATTGAACAAATACCGGGGGATACGGTCGGCCTTTCACGACAAGGTGATTTTGTAGACCTTTGCCGCGGCGGCCACGTAGCAAAAACCGGTGACATTAAATATTTTAAACTCCTGGGTATTTCAGGCGCCTACTGGCGCGCCGACCGCAACAACCAGGCTTTACAGCGCATCACCGGTACCGCTTTTTTTACTGCCAAGGAACTTGAGGATTTCGAACGCTTACGCCTCGAAGTACAAACCTATGATCATCGCCGCCTTGGTAAGCAATTGGATCTTTTCTCCTTTCATGATGAAGGCGTTGGCTTTCCTTTCTTCCACCCCAAAGGAAAAACCATTCTTTTGAGCATGGTTCATTACTTGCGCAAGGAACTTGAAAAAGAGGGATATCTGGAAATTCAAACCCCTATCATTTTAAGCGATGAGCTTTGGCACCAGTCAGGGCACTGGGATTTTTATAAAGACAAAATGTATTTCTGCAGGATAGAGGAAGAAGAAAAAAATCTCGCCGTTAAACCTATGAACTGCCCTGGGGCTATTCTCATTTTTAGAGAACGCCCTCGCTCATTTAGAGAGTTACCTTTACGGCTATCAGAATTTGGGCTTGTTCACCGGTACGAATTGTCCGGTGTTCTTCATGGCCTTCTGCGCGTACGGGCATTTACCATTGATGACGCACATATTTTCTGTACCGCAGATCAAATAGAACAAGAAATTCTGAATACCATTAACCTCACCTTCCGCGTATTAAAAAAGTATGGGTTTGAAAAGGTGAAGGTTGCATTATCAACCAAGCCTGAAACTGCCATGGGCGATGATGCGTTATGGGAAAAAGCTATTGCCGCCTTAAAAAATGCGCTCAACCTGGCACAAGTACCCTACACCCTTCAAGAAGGCGAAGGTGCCTTTTACGGACCAAAAATTGAATTTAAGTTCGTTGATGCCATGCATCGCGAATGGCAAGGAGGCACTATCCAGCTTGATTTCTGCCAACCAGCAAATTTTGATTTGTCTTATGTCGCTTCTGGCGGCAGTAAAGAACGCCCGGTGATGATTCACCGTGCCATTTACGGGTCGCTCGAACGATTCTTTGCGGTCATGCTTGAACATTACAAAGGCAACTTACCATTTTGGCTAGCACCGGTTCAGGTAAAAATTCTTACCATTACCGATGCCCAAAAAGAATATGCCAAAGGGATTTTACAAGCCCTCCAGGAAAAAGGTATTCGCGCAGAAATGGATCACTCTTCTGACCAAATATCGGCAAAAATAAAAAATGCACAACTTGAACGAGTCCCGTGGATGCTGGTTATCGGCAATAAAGAAGTTGAAAGCAACGCCGTCACCCTGCGTTACCAAGATGGAAAACAGGAGCCTGGGCTCGCGTTACCACACGTGCTGGAAAAGGCTGTAGCACTGCTTAATTAACGATCGAAAAATTCTTCTTGATTTTTAGGTTGATCTGCCTATAGCATGTCTAGTGTTATTGTTTTATTTCTAACAACTCTAAAGGAGTAAGTAATGGCAAAAAAGAAAGCTACCCGCGGTAAAAAAACTGCGCGTAAAGCACCAAAAAAAAGACGCGTAGCTAAAAAAGCTCGCAAGGTAACTCGCAAACGCAAAGCTGCTCGCAAACCTGCAGCTAAAAAAACAGCACGCAAAAGAGTACCAATGAAAAGAATTAAAATGGGACCACTTCCACTTATCCCATAAGCTGCTTAACTACAAAAAAAGAGCTGCGTTCTCAAAAGAATGCAGCTCTTTTTTTACCTTTTTTTGATTACTAACTTTGAATGATTTTTAAAAGAAATTCACTTTTTTTTTCAAACTATTGATTTTTTATATTCATAAACGGTATCTTTGAAATTGAGTGGTATATTGTATAACCCTATATGCAAGGAGCGTATAATGGCTAAGAAGAGAACAACCAAGCGCAAAGTAGCACGTAAAGCTACTCGCAAAACGGCTAAAAGAAAATCTACACGCCGTAAATCTGCAAAGCGCCGTCGTTAAAAAGACGAAGGTATTAAACTATAGAAGCACTAGTGAGCTTAGGCTTACCTGGTGCTTTTGTAGTTAGAAAGGGCTTTTTTTAGTATCGCAACCTGCTGACCTCGTGGCACCTGCTGCCCCCAAACCACCAACAGTCTATTGAGTTCTATCCAATCTTTTTTAGGCACAATCTTTTTAAGCGCATACTCAGTCTGCTCAGGGGTTTTTGTCGTAACTAAGCCCAATTGATTAGCCAGACGATGGACATGAGTATCAACACAGATGGCTGGGATATTGAATGCGACTCCAAGAACCAAATTGGCCGTTTTCCTCCCAACCCCCTTCATAGAAAGAAGATCTTCTTCATTATCAGGGACCTTACTGTGAAATCGCTTTATGAGATCTCTCGACACATTATGTAATGTTCGTGCTTTTTGATGGAAAAAGCCGATAGGATGGATTATTTTTTCGAGTTCGGGCACGGAGATTTTGAGTAAAGCTTGGGGTGTTTTAGCTTGAGAAAAGAGCTTTTCTGAGATGGGAAGTGTTACGGTGTCACGAGCCCGTAAACTTAATAGACAACTTATGAGGATGAGGAAGGGATCGTTATGATATTTGTGCGCTATAAAAAAACTCATCGGCTGAGCCATAGACTGAGTTTTTTCTCTTAGGATTTTTATTAACCTCTGAGCAAGAACCCGTTGGCTTGCCGATGAATTCAATCTTACTAACTCCTACAAACTGCCCTGTTTGTTGATACAAGAAAGTATGGTAACTTGTAAGGGGTCTTACCCTGTTACAGGAGGCCATTGAATTAAAATAGCTAAAGCAAACGTCAGTAGCGCAAATACTTTTTTATTCATATAAACTCCGATGTTTAATAGTTAAAGTTATACAACAGCAGCAGCATAACCGAACCACATAATAGGTCAACTTATGGTCCCAAATTTTTTCACAGCAGCAGTCTATTTTGTATCTCTTCTTGTTAAGGGAAACATTTTATTAAAGAGCCTTAGTTCATCAGGAAAACATAAAGCTTGGTTCTTCTTATCAGTGGCATTATGCGGCCTTATCGCAAGTGATTTGTCATGGATAACCTGGCTCCTTGCAGGTCAAAGCACATTTACTACGGTGATAACTCGAGGAGCGTGGTCTTTTTATTGTATGTTTTATCTTTCTCTTTTTCTCTTGCTTGAAAGCTTGCTTGAAAAAAATTTCTCACTCAAAAAAAGCCACCTGCTTCTCATAGTTATAACATTCGGTTTAATGAGCTTTATTATTTATTCTGCTTTTTCTTCCATCCACAACATAACCAAGGTTTTTCTTGCTACCAGCTATTTCTATATGCTGCTCATACTTGTGGTAATATTTAAATCGTTAAAAAGCTTGCGCGCTACCTTTCTGCCCAAGATTCTTAAAAAACAACTCTCTCTTATTTTAACCTTTTTTATCTCTCCTTTTATCATTATTGATTTCTTACAATGCCTTGTCAGCCCGATATATGTATCCGAGCTGCGTTCCTTTTTTGCAGTCATTTCAACAAGCTTGATCACCATCGCCATGTATTTTTGTTTTAGAAGAATTTTCGATCTGCGTTTCCTCAATTTCAAAGAACATGTTCAAGAAGATGGAAACTTCAACTTTATTTATGATTTTAAACATGTATTAGCCCAGCTTGGTAGCGCCATGAATGAACCAGAAGTTATTCATGCTACAAAATCCTTCTTCCACAAAGCACTCAACATTCCCTACCCTCAGACACATCTGAATATTCGAGATCTTACCAACACGAACAACCCTGATAGCGAAAAAAATGTGATGACTCCGATAGACTCATCGATTGAAAACTTTTTAAGCCTTTGTAAGGATCAACAAGAATTAGCAACCTTCCTTCATGAATCAAAAATATTTATTTTTGATGAAATCGCCTTCAATGCGTTTTACGAAGAAGCCCCAAACTTGAAGATTGTTCAGAACTTTCTCAATACTATTAATGCAGATATTTTCTTGCCCATCTATGAGAAGCAAACCATTGTCGCCTACATCATTGTAGAAAGAAATGCACGCGGAAAAGAACTGTATACCAATGTAGATCGTGATGAGATGGTCGTATTTGCCAGTTATTTGGGCAATATCATTTATCTTTTACAAAACAAAAACCTTGATGTGCTCATTTCAAAAGAACATACCATAGAAGCAGAGCTGTATCACAAACACCAAGAAATAAATCAATACAAAGAAAGCATCCGTTCTTTTTTACGCTCGGCAAAGGAACGTAAAATCGGCTTAGTCTTTTTCAAAAATCGTAAGTTTGTTTTCGGCAATCAAGCTGCCCAGGAATTTATCACCATTAACCTGAATACCCAGGACGGCCACCCGCTCACCAAAGCATTTAAAAGTGTTGCTCGTCATGTTGAAACATATAAGACCCAGCAATCTTGTTTAAGTAAGGACTCACGAGGCAATCGCATTGTTATTGCCGGCATTCCTCACCTTGAACAGAACACCGTTCTTTTTACCGTCTATTATCCTGAAGTATCTGATGTCATTAAAGAACAAATCGATCTTCTGAAGGATCCTTCCGAATGGGATTATGTTCTCTACTTAGAAACAACCCAGTCAGGACAACTCATAAATCAGCTCATTCCTGGAAATGGGCCAACGCTTTTACCGTTTAAAATTAACCTTCTCAAGGCTGCACTTAATAAAAAAGCGACTCTTTTAGAAACGGCAGAAGAAGACCTTTTGGATATGGTGGAGATTTTACACCACATAAGTTTACGACATGAGCTTCATACCATTAAGCTCATGTCGCCAAACAAAAATCTTGATGTGGCTATAAAGATATTTGGTATTAATCCTATTTTTCATAACCAACAACAAAAACCACTCCTCGAACAGCTCAATGGTATTGGTACCCTTTTTATTCAGAACATTCATCTCCTTGATTTAGAAACACAACAATACCTCGTCGATTTCATTAAGTACGGTTTTTATCGCACCTTAAAAAGTGATCAACGTGCTTACAGTGATGTGCGCATTATATGTTCAACCAATCAGAATCTTCATGCCTTGGCTCAAGAAGGAAAATTTTTAGAGTCACTGTATAACGAATTGCGCACCACCGTTTCTATGCCTTCACTCTTAACCTTGTCTGAGGCAGAGTTTATTGAATTGACCAATGAGTATGTTGAACAAACAACCCAAACCCAAACATTTAAAAACTTTTTTGAATTAACGGAACGAGAAAAAGTAAAGTTAACGCAACAACGCCCCGTCAGTTTGCGTGACTTGAAAGAGCGTATCCAACATCTTCTTGTTCAAAAATCTAAAAAGAAACAGATTTACCAAGAAACTTATTTTAACCCTGCTTATAACATTACCGATCCTGAACTTGCAGAGGCAGCAAAGTTAGGAAAGCATGCGTTACGTGATCAAAAAATAATGAGCATGCTGTGGCATAAGTTTAAAAATCAAAATAAAATCGCAACATTTCTTGGCGTCAACCGCTCTTCGGTCAACCGGCGCTGCAAGGATTATAATCTCTTGTGATCATAATCCTTGATCAAGAACTCTGTGTGTCTTAAGCTCAGCCAACCTGTTCTTCGTGTTTTTAAAAGCTGGAGACGGATAATCATCCTTTTTTGTTGAGGAGTGACATGCGCTTAGCTGAATTTCAAGAAAAAAAGAATAATTTTCTTACCCATCTCGAAGTAGAAAAAAATCTATCCGGGCACACCTGTCGTGCCTATGCCACCGACCTCCAGCAGTTTTTAGATTTTTGGCAAAAAATCACCACGACTGAAAAAATTGAACTTCCCTTTCGTCAAACCTTAGAACGATTTTTTGTAAGCTTGTATCACAAAAAAATAGACAAAGCCTCTATCGCACGAAAAATTTCCTGTTTTAAATCTTTTGAAAAATTTTTGAGAACCTATGGCATAGATCTGGCACTCAATCTTACCCGACCACGTCCTGACAAAAAGTTGCCGGTGTATTTAAGTGTTGATGAAATTTTTCATGTTCTTGATACCGTACAGGACACAGAACTGCCCAGCAAAAGACCCTTGCGCGACAAAGCAATCTTTGAACTTTTTTATGCTACGGGAATACGGTGCTCAGAACTGGTCGCCATTAAAATGAGCGATCTTGATCTCACGCAAAAGGTAATACGTATTTTCGGTAAGGGGAGAAAGGAGCGCTTTGTTCTTTTTGGTGAGAAAGCAAAAACAAAAGTAACTGAGTATCTTCTGAAAGAGCGTCCTGCGATACAGTCAGGCAATGAGCATCTTTTTTTAAGTTTTAGGAACACGCCACTTACCCAGCGCTCCATTCAACGGATCATGGAAATGTTTAGAAGGTTTTTAAAAGTAGATAGAGCGATCACCCCCCACAAGCTGCGCCATTCATTTGCCACCCACCTGCTTAACCAGGGCGTTGATTTACGAGTCATCCAAGAATTGCTTGGGCATCAAACGTTATCAAGTACAGAAAAGTACACGCATGTTTCTCCCGAGCATCTTGCACAACTTTGTGATACTATTCATCCTATAAACTCCATGGTTAAATCACGAAAGAACTAAGCAGGAATATGGTCCCTATTCTTTCTCGCTCTACAAAAAAAATTATCATCCTCGCTCTTGGCACTTGTATCGCCATGGGACTTATTATCATGCGCCTGTATGAACTGCAGGTATTAAAAAAAACTAATTTTTTTACCCTCGGACAAAAAAATTTCTTACGCGTTGAAAAAGTTTATTCTCATCGAGGAAATATTTTAGATACCAAGGGCAAACTGCTCGCTACCAATCGCCCCATCACTAATCTTTTTTGGCAAGGAAGCAGCAATCCTCGACTTACTCCCCAACAAGAAAATGCTCTTGCTGAGTTGGACTTTATTTTGGGAACTACTTTAGCAGCCACGGTAAAAGAATGTGGTATCTCTGCGACTGAAAAGTTGGGCAAAAAAATTCTCATCGCTCAAGATTTAACCTTTGAACAACTCAGTCGCATTTCAGAAAAATTTGCAGATCATGAAAACATACAGTTGGCTACTCATTTTAAACGGCTTTATCCTCACAATGCTCTTGCCTGCCATATTCTTGGCTATCTGGGGCACATTGATTACGGGGAAGAGGGAAAAATGGGACTGGAGAAAATTCTGGAGGAACAGTTAAAAGGAAAAACGGGAGAGGTTCAAAAAATTATTAACTCATTGGGAAAAAATTTAGCTGAGAAGGAACTCACTCAGTCCCTGGCTGGCTGCGACATACAAACAACACTCGATTTAGATTTGCAGCAAATAGCAGAACGGGTTTTTTCTGAAAACTATGTTGGTACCTTTATTCTCATGGATCCCAAAACGGGGGCTTTACGAGCCGTTGTCTCGCGACCTAATTTTGATCCTAATATTTTTCTGCAAACTATTGATCAACAAAATTGGGAACAGCTCCAAGCAAGTAAGGCTTTTTTAAATCGCGCCTTTAACGCCTGCTACCCACCTGCTTCTATTTTTAAGTTAGTGACGGTGAGTGCTGCTTTAGAAAAAAAAATCATTAATCCTCAGGCACAAGTCTTTTGTAAAGGATTTTATCAATTTGGTACGTATAAACATTGGTGCATTAATCATACTGGTCATGGGGTATTAACGGTTATGCAAGCAGTTGCTAAATCATGCAACATTCTTTTTTATCACATCGGCAAGCATGTTGGCATTGATACTCTTGCCGAATATGCACAGCGATTTGGGCTTGGCCAAAAAACTAATATGATTTTCCCTGACCAGGCCGGTCTTGTGCCAACGAGTAATTGGAAATTAATGGCCAAGGGAGAACGCTGGTGGCCCGGCGAAACCTTGTCAGCCGCCATAGGCCAAAGCTTTTTACTAACGACTCCCATTCAGTTAGCCCGCATGATCTCGGGTATTTTTGAAGAGTATCTGGTAACCCCTCGCATTATTGAACAGGAACCGATTGAAAAAGAGACGCTGCGCATAAGTAAATCAACGCTTGATTTCTTGCGCAAATCAATGCGATCGGTAGTACAAATCGGTACTGGTATGAACGTAAGTCATATGCGGGATATAGAAGTGTATGCCAAAACAGGAACTGCGCAGACGAGTAGTTTAAAATTACGCGAATCAAATGAAAAATTCATGGAAAATGGACTTTTTGTTGGGTATTTCAAGTATAAAAGAGAAGCTCCTTTAACCATGGTTATTCTTGTTGAACGCGCTGGTTCATCCCGGGTAGCAACTAATCTTGGCAAGGAATTTCTTATTGCTTATCGCTCACTACTCGAAAAAGATCTGCCTCAAAATCTCATCGCTCAAGACGCCGAAATTTTGTCATAACGCAGAGGTGGGACAGGGGAAATATTCTCCCGCAAGCAACTTCAAAAAATATATCCTTGATAATTAATGCAATAAGTAATTATTATTAGAGTAAGAAGCAAGCACAAACAAGGAGACCATTATGTTTATTATTAAAAAGCTTTTACTAACCATTTTTGTTACGGGAATCTGTGGAGGCATTATCAATGCGCAAGGACCAACCGTAGCAGTAACTTTTAATTCTGATAAAACCGTTACTGAACCAATCGAAATAACGCTCGGGCGCCAAACATTAACTCTTCCTGCGTTCACAGCACCAGGGGGCAGTAGCATAAGCTTTCGGTCAGGCCTTACCACTAATACCGCCTACCCATTAAAAGCTTTTGCTCGAAAAAGCAATTTATCTTCACAAAATTATAACTTTACAATTAGTAACACCAGTCCTGTTGTGACGGTAACGGTAGCGATAAATCCAAAACTACAGGCGAACCAACAAATAACGTTTGCCGCTAGTTCAGGGCAATTACTTCCAGCACACTAAAGGGGAAATCATGAAAAAACATATTTTGTTGAGCATTCTTGTAGTTAGCAGTCAGGCATATGCAGCAAAACTTACCATACAAACAACCTCAGCTAAACCTATTTGTGTTTATGTGGATGATGTAAACGAGCTATGCGTTACTACAAACACAAAAAAGTCTATTGATGTTACACCGCAGGAAGGCCATAGAATTCAAGCAATCGATCACACGGGCCTTATAACGTCAGAATTTTTAACACTTAGAATACCCCAGAATGTTAATGCGGTTATTTTAGATGTGAATACCAAAGGATCTAAAATGAGTGTTACCCCATCAATTGCCAACGTACTTACCAAAGAAAAATAGTACAAAAAATATCCAAACAAAAAAGCCTCTGGATTTTAACCCAAAGGCTTTTTTTATTTCTTTTTAAAGAGAGCGCTTACTTTTCTGTTCGAGATAACGCAGCCACTTTCTTTGCCAATCCGCTCACTTTATGTGAGGCATTATTTCTATGAACAAGTCCCTTGCTCTTGGCGCGAGCAAATTGTGCTTGGACATCTTTGAAAAGGATCTGTGCTTGCTCAATGTTTTTTGTTTCAAGTGCATCAAGGACTTTTTTTACCGCCGTTTTTATAGCAGTTTTGCGAGCTGAGTTTATAGTCCGACGCTTAAGATTTTTTCTTGCTTGTTTTTGAGCAGATTTCAGATTTGCCATGATTTACCTTTTATACAACTTTTTCTATTTTTCCTGATTTTACACACTTGGTACAGACAGAACCTCTGGTCACCCCTTTTGAAGAACCCGGCACTTTAAAGCGGATTTTATGGGTGTTTGGGTATATCCAACGTTTTACTCGGTTATTCGCATGACTCACCAGGTTACCCACCTGAGGTCTTTTGTCGCACACTTCACAAATACGTGCCATGATGATTCGTTCCTTTCAAAAATTTCATCGCTTGAGGTAATAGCTTACTCTAAAAGCGCTTTTTTTCAATTATCCCTTTTTAGCCCAATTCTTGAACCAAAAGCTCATGGATCCAGGGGTTTCCCGCAATAAATGATTTAAATCCAGGCTTGATGGGGTTTCCCTTATAATCAGAGACTTTTCCCCCCGCCTCTTGGATGATCAAAGACCCCGCAGCCACGTCCCACCAGGAAAGCTGCTCAAAGAACATACCGTCTAGGCGCCCTGCCCCCACGTACGACTGATCAAGGGCAGCAGCCCCGAGCAGACGCATAGAGTAGGCTTTTTGGCTTAACTGGAGCACATGCTCAAAGAGCTTAAATGATCCGGCATTTTTACCGTAGGGTATGCAAAACAGGAGGAAAGCATCCTCTATCCTTTTGACCCCTGAAACTTTCAGCGGAGAGCCGTTTAAAAAGGCCCCTTTTCCCTCCTGGGCAAAGAACATCTCATTGAGCAATGGCTGGTAAACAAAGCCAAGCATAGGCTTGTTTTTATGGGTCAGGGCTACTGAGATGCAAAAGTGGGGAAGCCCGTAGGCAAAATTGGTGGTTCCGTCCAGGGGGTCTATAACCCAACAATAATCGCTGGAACCCTGGTTTGATTTGCCGTTTTCTTCTGCAAAAAAGGCTATTCCCGGTTCTATTTTGGAAAGCTCCTTAATCAAGAACTCTTCAGCCGCCAGGTCAGCCTCGGTTACAAAGCCGGCCCCCGGTTTGACTACACGAGAAAGTTTCTTAAAACGGTACGAGAGAATGATTTCTCCCGTGCGGCGAATAATTGACTCTACCTCTTTTTGTAGTCCAATCTTCATGCGAGCCTTAAGAAAGTTTGAATTGTTCGCGAGGCGTTATGCCAAGAAGTTCGTAAATCTCACCCGCATACAAGGTTTCTTTGGTAAGCAAGGCATTGGCAAGCTTATCAAGCTTATCCCGATTGGTTTTCAGAAGTTCTGATGCCCGTTTATAGCATTGTTCCGTAATAGATCGAACCTCTTCATCAATAAGTTCCGAGGTGTGTTCAGAGTACTTATAGGTCCCTCTATTCGGATCATAGAAAATGGGTCCCAGTTTTTCGGACATACCGTAACGGCAGACCATGTCTCGGGCTATGCTGGTAGCTTTTTGGAAATCGCTTGCAGCACCAGTTTCTAATTTATTAAATACGAGTTCTTCAGCAACCCGGCCACCCAAAGCAGAGGCTATGGTTGCCAACATCTCTTCGCGATCAGCGGTATATTTTTCTTTTTCTGGTAATGAGTGGGTAACCCCTAATGCCTGTCCACGGGGAACGATAGTCACCTTATACAATGGGTCACTGTATTCAGGAAGCAGAAGCCGTACCAGTGCGTGCCCGGCTTCGTGAAAGGCGGTAACTTCTCGTTCTTTTTCGGTAAGTAATTTGCTCTTCGATTCTTTACCAAGCAAAACTTTGTCTCGTGCTTCTTCAAAATCTTCAACCGTAACAGCATCCCTGCCTAGTTTTGAAGCTAAGATTGCCGCTTCATTGATAAGATTTGCCAAGTCAGCACCGGTAAAGCCTGGTGTACCTTTTGCAAGAGTATCGAAGTTTACTGACGGATCGATTTTTTTATCTTTGGCATGGACCAATAATATTTTTTTTCTGCTCATTAAATCTGGATAAGGCACTTCTACTTTTTTATCAAAACGACCAGGACGCAGTAATGCTTTATCAAGAATATCTACGCGGTTGGTCGCACCGATAACTATTAACGGTGTTGAAGAAGTTTCAAAGCCGTCCATCTCAATCAGAAGTTGGTTCAATGTTTGTTCACGTTCTTCGTGCCCGCCATCAGCACCACCGCGGCTTCTACCCACGGCATCAATTTCATCAATAAATATAATTGCCGGAGCATGGCGACGTGCAGAGGTAAAAAGTTCTCTGACACGAGCTGCACCAACACCAACATATTTTTCGACAAACTCGGATCCGCTGGCACTAAAAAAGGGAACGTTTGCTTCACCAGCAACAGCTTTTGCTAGCAAAGTTTTACCGTTGCCCGGCTCACCAATGAGCAAGACGCCACGTGGAAGCTTAGCGCCGAGGCGATTAAATTTTTGTGGGTTTTTGAGGAAATCAACCACGTCAACCAGTTCTTCTTTTGCTTCGTCAGCACCGGCAACAGAATCAAAATTAACTTTTACTTGAGACGGCATATACATTTTTGGTGTGTATTGACTCTTCTCAGCAGAAGTTCTAATCCCGCCTGTCGCATGTGATTGCACCACCGTTTTGTGCGCTTCTTCAAAATCTTTTTGTGTAACAAATCGTTGATTATTTTTTGAAGCGTTGATGGCAGCAATGTTCACGAGGTTTGCTAGATCAGCGCCACTAAAGCCAGAAGTGTCTGCCGCGATTTTCTTAAAATCTACTTCAGGACCCACTTCTACCGTTGCCGCATGAACACGTAAAATTTGTTCGCGGCTCTCTTGATCAGGGAATGGAACATTCACGCGACGGTCAAATCTGCCGGGACGTAGTAATGCTTTATCAAGAACATCGGGCATATTGGTTGCAGCAAGAACAATCACCGGTGCGCCGTACGTATCAAAGCCATCCATTTCAGTAAGTAACTGATTTAATGTTTGTTCACGTTCGTCGTGACCGCCACCAAAACCACTGCCACGTTGACGACCGATTGCATCTATTTCATCGATAAAAACAATGGCCGGGGCAGCTTTGCGTGCTTGTGCAAATAAATCACGAACGCGCGCCGCACCAACACCGACAAAAACTTCTATAAAGTCTGAACCGGTAATGCTAAAGAACGGAACGTTCGCTTCACCAGCAACTGCTTTAGCAAGGAGAGTTTTGCCGTTGCCTGGTTCTCCGACTAAGAGCACACCTCTGGTTATTTTTGCACCCAGTCGTTTATATTTTTCGGGATTTTTTAGAAAGTCGACAACGTCTTTGAGTTCTTGTTTTGCCTCTTGAGCACCGGCAACATCGTTAAACTTAACTTTGATTGTTGAAGGCATAAACATTTTTGCACGGCTTTTGCCAATTGAAAAAATGTTACCGCCACTGCCGCCTGATTGGCGTTGGCGATAGAGGAATATACCTAATGCTCCAAGTGCAACTAAAATAGATATCCATGCAAAAATGGCTGAAAAATTCCATGTTTCACTTGGATTTTGAATAGTAACTTCAACATTGTGATTTTTAAACAGTTCCCAATTTTGGATATTTTCAGGGAAAACGGTTTCAAAGCGAGTTCCATTTTTTAGAACACCGTACACATCCTGACCTGAGACTTGGATAGCTTTAACTTCATCAGCTTCAACATTCTTTAAAAAAGATGTGTAGCTCATGGGCTTGGTTTGATAAGTAATTTCATTGAGCTTGGTAAGAACAAAGAGACCAAGAATTAAAAGACCGACCATCACAATAATATTGCGAGGCCCGCCTTGGAACGAAACAGTTTTTTTAAACCTTTTTTTCATAGTTTTTTACCTTAACTTATTCGAATGGCTTTACTATATGATTTTGTTCATGGAGGAGAAAAACCCCCTTTTTTTAGATAACCCTTAGCATAGGGTAAAACAAGAAATTGTCGATCTGTGAGGGTATGGGGCATATGAGATGGAAAAGATTCCGAAGGGATTCTCATGGTATTGAGCAGGAGTTAAGTATACTGACCTACTTCCATGGCTAACTGGCTAAAGTCGAAGAGGCTTTGGTTGTTGTTAGCTACAATAGAGCCTCGACTGGTCCGCCCATCGAGGCTTGTTCTTTTCTAACTTTATCTTCGATGTAGGATTCGTGACAAGAAATTGCTCCTTGTTCCACCAAATCGTTCATTAAGGAGTGCCTGCCGTTCTTCGCCAAGCTGATTCCAACGCTGCTCCATAACAGTTCCCTGCTCAATGTTATGATTTCTTGCCAGAGCGGCAATGGTCAGCGCGTGTGGCAAATAAACATTGCGGATTATTGGAGCAAAGTTCCATATTTCCCTGGTGTCATTTTTAAAATGTATCAGTAGTTTGTCCCAATCAGGGGAAGGCTTTGAATCACTCCATACTCCGTAAAATCTCTTTTCCACAGTGCCGGTTGTCAGATCTACTAATTCAAGGATCTCATCAGTGTTATCATGAAAGTTGTCTTTGGGATCATGAAACACAATTGCCTTAGTACTATCAGGCGAAAATTCTAAACCTGCAAAGTTCTTTTTAATTCTATATATCTCTCTACCAGTTGTTACATCTATTATTTTAGAACAGCCTGTTTCGTAGCGGCTACGGCCCTCATCAGTCCATGTTTGAAACTGTGCAATCTTGCCATTAGGGGAAAAATGTATGCCATTGTGAAAACATCTTTCAATAGAGCATAACAAATCTCCCGTTGTTGCTTCGAATATCTGTGCGCTATCAGCATGTGAAGGTATTATTCCAATCGTACTTCCATCTGGGGAAATATTCAGAATGTGCGCAGCAGCAACACTCTTTATTACTTTGCCATTTTTTAGATCTACTAGTTCTGAAGTTTCATGAAGCTGGCCAGCTTCATTGCGTACATTTCGTGCTACCCATATCTTATTATTGTCTTTGGTAAATTTTATATGAGAAGAATCAAATTCCCTTATTACTCTGCCTGTTGCTATCTCTATTATCCGGGTAGCATCAAATTCATCACCACTGCCATCGTCATCATTCGGAGTTACCGCTAAGATTTGACCATCAGGCGATAATCCAGCCAAAGCCAAAGATACATTAGGAATACGCAATACCTGCATACCAGTTGTGGCGTCCATTATGGTGACGTTGCCGTCACCATGTACCAACAGATTATTGCCATCGGGTGTAAAACGTGGGAATTCTTGATTACCAAAATTCCGTATTGTTATATCCGTTGTCATGCTTATTAATCGGCTAGTTCTATCGAAAAGCGTTACCAGTGCCATTTTTTTATCAGATGACAGCTCTAGGTCAATTACATCAGCAAAGTTGCTAATCTCCGTCCCTGTTGCTTTGTCCAGTATTCTTAAAGTCATACCTTGAATAATTTCTAACTTCCGGGTCTCAGTCTCAGTTGAGAATGTTAATTGGGGTTGCGGTATAAGTTCTTTTTTGAGCACCGGCATCTTTTTTAAAATATGATCCGCAACCCGCACAGACCCTTCTCCACCAATGTTGGTCGTTGCTATGAACTCCTTATCTCCTTTTGCAAATTTCTCTACATTTTTTGCACTTCCAAGCTCTTGTGCTAGCAATCTGCTGACGGCTTCAAGCAAATCTTTTATCTGCAAGTAATCGGCAGCTTTGAGCAAGTCAAGACGCTCCTTGAGGGTTTTTTCATTTTGAAGGATAAGTTTTTGCAGAGTTTCTATTTTTTCTCGCGGTGATTGGTCTTTGATTGCATGAAGCTGGGTTATATAGCTTGCTACTTTTGTAAGTCCTGCATGCGTAAATTTTTCTAGAGGGATTTCGTATGATGCGCCCGCTTCAAGTCCAAGCCGTGCCGGTTCTTCAATCATCAACTTTATAGTCTCTGATATATTTGCAACTTCTCTGGATAAAGAAATGGTTCCAGAGCTACTGCTCCCCGACGTTTCCGAGCTCTTCTTTTCGGGAACCAGGGTTATTTTGTCCCCTGGCGCACCAAAGCAAAAGGTTACTGAAAACAGTGTTGCAAGTGCTAGTTTGTTGGTGATATGTAAATGGTTGTTCATGTTGGTGTCCTTTTAAGGGTCACATTAGTTTAAGGTGCTATCGCTCGCCTAATTCGCGTACTTTCTTGCATAGGTCTAAGCCCATGTTGGTCAAATAGAGATAATATTTCCGTTCTTAATCTCTCATTGTTCTCAAAAGCCTGATTATAATTACAACGTTGCATTCGATTGTAAGCCTTACCTTTCCAAAAATTGGATATCTCTCTAGCACGAGGGTCAGTCAAAATGCGGCGAATGATTTCTAGATTGGGCTGACGGTGCGTATGTGCAAGAGCATTTCCTAAAGCTTCAGCACTTATAGCCTGAGAGCGCGGATTGGTCTGAGGGTTGAGCAACCAATCAACCAATTCATAACAGCCATAATTAACAGCTATTTCAAGGACATAACCTTGATTTATTTGGCTAGCAAAAGGAAAAGGATTGGTCTGAGGATTTACAAACCACATAGCCAATTCTGGATGCCCTCCTTGAATTGCTAGCTGTATGGGACGCATTAAATTTCCAACAGGCGTCGCTTCAATAATCCCAAAGTCAGGATTGACGGTCCAACCGCCTTGCCCATCGGTTAGTTCATGTGCACGAGGATTAGTCTGGGGATTAAGTAGCCAAGCAACAAGTTCTTTCTGACCACCATATGCAGCAGCCCTAAGAGCGCGCCCCAACTCCCCGGCATTTATTTGAGCTGCGCGAGGGTTAGTCAGAGGATTAAGCAACCAAGCAACAAGCTCTTTATGGCCGCCATATGCAGCGCCATTAAGAGCAGTAAATATGCCTGCATTGTTAGCCTTATGGTAGTTTATAGATCTGTAATCTTCGTTTCTACCGTAATACAGAGATTCCGTCGTATGATAATTATTGAGAAATTTCTCAACCATGCCTTTATGACCATAGTTAGCAGCTATTCTAAGAATTGCACCTAGAACATCAGAGTCTTTATTTGAATTTACAAGCGAACCCATGTAATTGTACTCACCTATTATCATATGCGCACAAGGATTACTTTGAGAATTAAGCAACAGATCCACTACTTCTTGATAATCTGCTTTTACTGCAGCTGCAAGAGCTATAAATAACTGTTCTTTCGATAGTTCATGTGCACGCGAATGGTTAAGTAAGAACTTCACGCTATTCGGTTTGTTCAGATACGCCCCGATATGCAACAAAATTCCCATACTATTTTTATTTTCTTTTTGTGAAGTTAATACTGCCTCTAGAATATCAGGCGCAAACAATATTTT